>JBOHTT010000231.1:0-3372 GCA_050733775.1 Vulcanimicrobiaceae bacterium | reverse complement strand
CGCCTGGCGTATGAGCTATCTTGAGGGCAGCTCCTTCGAGCTCGATTTAAAAGTGCCGTACGAAATCATTCTGTTTCCGAATTTTCTGCACCACTTCGATAAAAAGACGATCGAGGCGTTTTTGAAGAAAGTTCGTGCAGCGCTCGCACCCGGCGGGAAGGCCGCGACGGTAGAGTTCGTGCCGAATGAAGACCGCGTTTCACCACCGGTTGCGGCTGCGTTCTCTTTGCAGATGCTGGCAGCGACGTCCGACGGCGACGCGTACACGGCACGGGAGCTGACGAGCATGTTCGAGCACGCCGGATTCTCTCGCGTCGAAGTCGAGCCGCTAACGCCCATGCCCTCGAGTCTGGTAATCGCTACGTAGAAGCGGGGCTTTAGACCGCCTCGACGAGCGCGCGCACGAGCGGGAGCGCTTCCTGCGGCGTTTTGACGCGCGCCGGAAGGTCGACGGTGATCTTGCCTTCGCCGAAGCGGAAGCGGTTCTTCGTGAGCGACTGAAACTTCGGAATCGCCGCATCGCCGAGCGCAAACCCGCTGCCGACGCCGAGGGTCAAGCGACGTTCGTCGATAACGACGCGCGTGATGTTTTTGCGCAGCGCGATCGTGCGCAGCTTCGTGATCTCGACCAGGTCGCGGAATTCATCCGGGAATGCGCCGAAGCGATCGCGCACGCCGGCTGCGATGTCGTCGACTTGGGCCTCGGTGCGCGCGCCGGCGAGCTGTTGGTAAACCGCGATTTTCTGCGAGACTTGCGGGATGTAATCGGCGGGAATGAACGCGTTGATCTTGACGTCGATGACGGCTTCGCGTTTTTCTTCGGCGCGCTCGCGCGTCCGGCCGCGGCGCTCCGCGATCGCTTGCGCGAGCAGCTCCGAATACGTGTCGAGCCCGACGGCGCCGATGAAGCCGGACTGCGCCGCGCCGAGCAGATTCCCGGCACCGCGAATCTCGAGATCGCGCATCGCCAGTTGCAAGCCGCTGCCCAGATGGGTGAACTCGCGAATCGCTTCCAGGCGCGCCTTCGCTTCTTCGGTGAGCGCCTTGTGCGCTTGATAGAGCAGATACGCATAGGCTTGCTGGTTCGAACGCCCGACGCGACCGCGCAATTGATACAGCTGCGCGAGGCCGAAACGGTCGGCGTCGTTCACAATGATGGTGTTGACGTTCGGGATGTCGAGCCCGTTTTCGATGATCGTCGTCGACACGAATACGTCGATCTCACCGTCGATGAAACGCTGCATCACCGGCGCCAGCTCCGTCTCGTTCATCTGGCCGTGTCCCACGGCGATCCGCGCCTTGGGAACGAGCTTTTCCAGCGCCTTGGCAACGGCGTAGATCGTCTCGATGCGATTGTGGACGTAATAGATTTGCCCGCCGCGATCGATCTCTGTCGCGATCGCGCGCTGGATGACGACGTCGCTCGCCGGCACGACGACGGTCTTGATCGAGAGCCGGTTCGCCGGCGCCGTTTGAATCAGCGAAAGATCGCGCACGCCTAAGAGCGACATGTGCAACGTGCGGGGAATCGGTGTCGCGGAAAGCGTGAGTACGTCGACGTTGGCGCGCAACTGCTTGAGGCGCTCTTTGTGCATGACGCCGAAACGCTGCTCTTCATCGATGATGAGTAGACCGAGATCTTTGAAGACGACGTCTTTCTGCAAGAGCCGGTGCGTCCCGACAACCATGTCGAGCTTGCCGTCGGCAAGGTTCTTGAGCGTCACTTGCTGGTCTTTGCGCGTCTTGAAGCGCGAGAGCTCCGCGACTTGCGCCGGAAAGCTCGCAAAGCGCTCGCAGAACGTCCGATAGTGCTGTGCCGCAAGCAGCGTCGTCGGAACGAGGACCGCCACTTGTTTTTTGGCGAGGATGGCTTTGAAGGCGGCCCGCACCGCGACTTCGGTTTTACCGTAGCCGACGTCGCCGCACACCAGGCGATCCATCGGGCGCGCTTGCTGCATGTCGTCTTTGACCGAGACGATCGCCTTGAGCTGATCCGGCGTCTCTTCGTAGGGAAACGCTTCTTCGAGCTCCATCTGCCACGGCGCGTCCACCCCGAATGAAAATCCGGGCGCGGATTCGCGCTCCGCGTACAGTGCGACCAGCTCGTCGGCGATTTTTGCGAGATGCTCGCTGACGCGCGACTTCGTGCGGGCCCAATCGGCGCCGCCCATCTTGGAAAGTCGCGGCGCAACGCCTTCGGCAGCATTGTATTTCGTGACCATGTGCATCTGGTGCACCGGCACCAGCATGCGATCGTTGCCGGCATAACGCAGGTCGAGATAGTCGCTCGTCGTGCCGAGAATCGTCTCCGTCCGCAGCCCGAGGTATTGGCCGATGCCGTGGACCGCGTGCACGACGAAATCGCCGACCGAAAGATCGGCAAGCGTGACCGGCACGCCTTCCTTGACGGCGCGCAGCTTGACGCGTTTTTGCGGCTGGCCGTAGATCTCGCGATCGCCGAAGACCCGAAGACGCAAATCGGGAATGGCAAAGCCTGCGTCGATCGAGCCGCCGTCGACGTAGATGCCGCCCCCGGAAAGCAGGGTGCGCGGCATGCCGCGCTGCGCCGCAAGGCCTGCCACTTGCAGCATTTCCACCGCGCGAGACGCACCGGCGACGATCAGCCACACCGTTTCGCCGGCTTGCATCGCAGCGCGCATCGCTTCGACGAACGGCTCGATGCGGCGCTGAAAATGCTCGGCGGGGCGCGTTTGGAGAACGTAGCGCTCGAGGATGCGCGGCAGCCACGCGTCGGCGTCGTGACCTTCGATCGCGCCGGCGATGACGAGCGTCGTCATGCGGGCGAGATCGTCGCGAAGTGCGGTGAGATTCGGATAAGGCGCGCTCACGTCGGCGAGCAGCGCTTCGCCGACATCGTCGTCGCGCACATCGAGCTCGCCGGATTCGACACCGGCCATGAGCACTTGCTGCTCGCGCGAGCGCTCGAGTGCGAGACTCTCGTCGACCGTCGCCAGCATCTGCGGTTCTTGCAGCACGACCAGCGCGCGCTCGGAAAAGTATTCGAAGAGCGTCGCGCGTTCGTCATACGCAAGCGGCAGCCACGCTTCGGGAATTTCTGCGCCCTCCGCGAGATATGCGCGCACTGCGGACACGGCGCCGGCCTCGCCTTCGACGCGTTCGCTGACGCGTTCGCGATAGATCGGGTCGCGCGGAATCTCACTCCACGGCGTAATCGTCAGTTCGCGGAGCGGCTCGCCGGCGTCGCTACGCTGCGATTGCAAATCGAACGGGCGAATGCTGTCGACGTCGTCGCCGAAAAACTCGATGCGCGTCGGGCGCGCGGCCGTTGCCGCAAAGACGTCGATCAGGCCGCCGCGCACGGCATATTCACCGGCAGCGCTGACGACGTCG
>JBOHTT010000230.1:0-14974 GCA_050733775.1 Vulcanimicrobiaceae bacterium | reverse complement strand
GGCTTGAACCGATCGCGCGGGTGGGCAACATGATGGCCTTCATGCGGGCTCCGGATTCGGAGAACCATCACGATCTTGGTTTGGCGCGCGTCGGTCCGAACGCTCCCGCTCCCAACGAGCAAGGCGTCGGGCTTTATCATCTTGCGTGGGAAGTGGACGAAATCGAAGCGCTGCGCGAAGCCGCCGAAACGCTGCAACGCTACGGGACGATCAGCGGCGCGAGCGATCATGGCGCCACGAAATCGATTTACGGCTACGATCCCGACGGGAATGAGTTCGAGATCATGTGGATGGTGCCGCGCGAAGATTGGGGCGAATACGAAAGTAACGCGCCGACTCAGCCATTGAACCTCGAAGCGGAAATCAAGAAGTACGGCAAGCGCGTCGCTTCTAAAATGTCATCCCGAGCGTAGGAGCGCGAAGCGCTCCGTAGTCGAGGGACAGCGATAGTCCTAAGGCACCTTCCGACGCGTCGCTGAACTGGCGCGAATGGTAGCGTCACTGTATCTGCTCTTCCGCGATGTCACACATGCCTTAACCTTCACCAGGAGTGTACGCGTTGTCGCGAGCTGGGAATCGCCGAGTGCGCAAGCTAACTTTTCGAAGGAACAGCTTTCGCGAAGCATCAGGCGGTTCGCTGTCCCTCGACTACGGAGCGCTTCGCGCTCCTACGCTCGGGATGACACTATGCGGCCGACGCAACGTCAAGTGAAGAACATTCTCGTTTCGGCGATGCTCTGTGTCGCCATTCTCACGACGACCCACCTTGTGCGCGCGCAAACCACGTCGCCGGCGCCGGCTGCAAGCGCGACAGTCGATCTGAGCGCGCAGCGCATCCGGCAGATCTTCACGGCGAACCGCATCTCTGAAGATTGGTTCAATGCAGACTTCTTGAAGAAAGTGCCGCTCTCGAAAATTCAGGAGGTCGTCGATCAGTTGAAGTTCGGTCTCGGCCAGTTCAAAGCGGTCAAGAAATCGGACGAGCCGAACGAAAACCAATTTCCCGTACCCTGGGGACGTTACGTCGCGACCTTTAAAGACGGCACCGACGAAATATACGTTCACCTCGACGACGTCCAAAAAATTAACGGGCTCTCCATGAAGACGCCGCATACGAGCTTCTAAGCGGCCGACATCCTCAAAATCGCGCAGCCGGCGACCACGATAACCGGCGGCAAACGAATGCCGTAGAGCATCGCAAAACCCGCAAGCGCGATCGCGGCGTCGACGCGGTCGTGGACGGCGCTCGTGAGAATCGGCGAATAAAATGCGGCCCCCAGTATGCCGACGACGGCGGCGTTCACTCCCGCGAGCGCTTGCCGGAAGGTTTCGTTCCCGCGAATCCGCCGCCAAATCGGCACGATGCCCGCAAGCAGCAGGGCGCTCGGAAGAAAGATCGCGACCAAAGCTAGCGCGGCGCCCGCAATGCCGCGCACCGGCGGAACGAGCGCCCCGAGGAACGCAGAGAAGGTGAACAACGGTCCCGGTATCACTTGCGCGACGGCGTATCCGGCAAGAAAATTCGTCTGCGAAATCAGACCGGGCACGACAAACCGTTCTTGCAGTAACGGCAAGACGACGTGCCCGCCTCCGAACACGAGCGCACCACCGGCATAGAAGCGTGTAAACTCGCCGAGCACGCTCGCCCCGGGCAATACGAACGACAGTCCGAGCAGCGCGAAAAACGCAACGAGCGCGAGGATCGATCCAAGGGGAAGCTTCTTGCGATCGCCCGACTCTTGCGGTTCGTTGCTCTTTGGAACCAAGTAACGTCCGAGAACGCCGCCGAGGACGATCGCGATGAGCTGCGAGAGACCGGTCGCAGGCACGACGATCAGTACGGCCGCGATCAAGACCGCGAACGTCAACCGCAACGGGTCCGGTGCGAGCGTGCGCACCATGCCGAGGATTGCGGACGCCACCACTGCGACCGCCGCGAGCAGCAAACCGTGAACCCATGCCGCATTTGGATCGACGCGGCCGACGCCATACGCAAACGCCGTCATAACGGCGGCGGAGGGCATGGTGAAGCAAAACCACGCGACGAAAGCGCCGGCAAGGCCGCCGTGCTCGAAGCCGATCTGCATGCCCACTTTGGAACTGGCCGGTCCGGGCGTCGCTTGCGCAAGCGCAATCATCTCGCCGAACTGCTCGTCGCTCAGCCACCGGCGTCGCGTGACGAACTCATCGCGGAAATATCCGAGATGTGCAATGGGTCCGCCAAACGCGCTGAACCCCAGCCGCGTGAAGGATGCGGCGATTTCTAAAAGCGCGTCAGGTATTGTGCGCGTTCCCAGGGATGGACGGCGCGGCGATAGCGCTCGTATTCGGCGAGCTTTGCGTCCCGGAACGCGTGATAGATGTGATCGCCGAGCGCACCGCGCAAAACGGTGTCGGTTTCGAGCTCGTCGATCGCCTGGCGAAGCGATTTGGGAAGCGTCCGAATCCCGCGCTCCGCGCGAATCTTATCCGTGAGCTCGTACGTCGAGCCGGTGAACGGATCGCCTGGGAGCTTGCGATTTCGCAAACCGTCGGCAACGGATTCGACCAGAACCGCAAGTGCCAAGTACGGATTGCACGACGGATCTGGGCTGCGCACCTCGATCTTCGTATCCATGCCGGGTGCGGTCGGAATGCGCACGAGCGCGTTGGCGCTCGCTTCGGACCACACCGTATAGATCGGCGCGTCCCATGCGGCCACGAGCCGCTTGTACGAGTTCACCGTCGGATTGCAGACCGCCGTCGCGGCCGGTGCGTGCGCCAGCAAGCCGGCAATCGCGTGCAACCGCTGATCTTCATCGAGCCCTTCGAGACTAAAATAGACGTGCAGGCCATTGCCCGCGACCTCTTCCGACGGCTTTGGCATGAACGTCGCTTCGAGACCCAAGGCGCTCGCGACGTGCTTCGCCGTGCCGCGCAGCGTCACGAAATTGTCAGCGCAACGCAGCGCAGGTGAATCGGCGAGATCGATCTCGTGCTGATCCGGACCGTGTTCGTGGTGAGCGCTCGAGATACTCAAGCCCATCTCGCCCAGCGCCGCGACGATCGCACCGCGCGCTTCGTCGCCGCGATCGCTTGGCGACCAATCAAAATACGAACCGGTATCGCTGCTTTGGATTACAGGACCGTTCGGCGAGCGCGCCAGCAGATAGAATTCGACTTCCATCGCGGCTTCGACGCGCGTCAAGACGTCGCTCGCATCGTCCAGCACGCGCATGAGCGTCGTGCGCGGGCAGCCTTCGAAATCGGAGCCGTCCGCGTTTGCGATGTTGCAGATCATCCGCGCTTCGGTTGCCGCGCCTTTGGTCCACGGCAAAATCGCGAACGTCGAGAGATCGGGCAACAGCACCATGTCGACTTCGAGATCGCGCACGAACCCGTCGATCGAACCGCCGTCGAAGCTCACTTTCCCCTCGAGTGCGCCTTCGAGCTCCGCAACAGGGACGCTGATCGACTTCTCGATGCCGAGGATGTCGACAAAATTAAGCCGGACATACGCGACGTCGCCTTCCTTGGCGGCTTTGAGAACGTCGCGCTTGCTGACGGACTTGCCGTTAACTGCCGAGAGCATCGAGTGCAATTGCCATGCGGAGCGTGAGTTGATCGTGAGGAGAATCCAAGTCGAACCCTCCGATGTCGCTGATCTGCCGAAGACGGTAGAAGATCGTGTGTCGATGCACGTTGAGCTCGGCTGCGGCGACTTTGATGTTTTGTCCTACGTTGAAGAAGAGCCGGAGCGTGCGCACGAGTTCCGTCTGATGCTTTTCATCGTAGGTCCGCAGCGGCTCGAGGATACTTTGCGCGAAGTGGTACATCTCGTCGCGCGATACTCCTCCGCGCAGCAGCAGGGGATAGGCTCCCAGCTCCTCGTGCGAGACGACGCGTCCACCGCCGAAAATGCGCCGCGCGATGAGCAGCGCTTCGCGCGCATCATCGACAGAGAGCGCGACGTTGGCGAGGTCGGCACGCCGTCCGACTCCACCGACGACCTTGACTTCAATTTTGGCTTTCGATAGGGAACGCGGCAGCATCGTTGCCGCCGTGCGCGCGTTTGCTCCGTCGACTTCCAGCGTGCTCGGCACGAGAAACACGAACCCGCCGCCGCGTTCGAGAACGACGAGCTCCGTGCCGCCGCGTCCGCCGAGCACATCGCCCGCAACTTTGCGAATCTCGCCGCTGCGCTGCGCTGCAACGCTCTCGTCCAGACCTTCAGGCTCGACGACGACGGCAACGTAATGCGTCGCGAGTGCGATGCCGCGTGCGGCCGCATCGTCGCGGGCCTCAGACGGATCGTCGTACGCGCGCGCGAGCAGCCGTTCCCAAAAGGAGCGCTGCCGCCCGCGATTACCGGTCGAATCGCGCGCCAGTTCGACAGCGATTGCATTCGCGCATAGACGCACGAGTGCGGTGCGACTTTCTACTTCATCCCATACCGTCAGCCACCCGAGCAGCGTCTCACCGGCGCGCACCTGAAAGGAGCGTCCTGCGCGATCGCCCGGCGCGACGATCACCATGCCATCTTCGCTCGGGGTGCCCGCACGCGCGACGAGCTCGCGCGCCGATGCGGGGAGCGCTCCCGTTCCGGAGCCGGCCATTGCAACGTGACGCCATTCGGCGTCTTCGAGGAGTACGGGTGCGTCGAGGCTCTGAGCCAGTTGCGCGCAAAGGGCTTTCGGACCACCGCCCCCAGCCGCGACGCGCGTCAAAGCGTCGGCGAAGCTCAAAAGCTCCGTCGAGTCCGGCTCGGCTGCAAGACGTCGCGGGGCGTGCACTTGGGTCACGTGACCGCTCCTGAAGAGGTAGGGGTTGCAGTCCGCCTACGTCGTTTTTCCGAAGACAAGCGGCGCGATGGATTGATAGACGGACATCAACGTCAGCGCGCCGACGACGACGATCGTGATCCACGCGACGGCATTGAACGCACGGCTGTTCACGTGTTCGCCCATCAGTGGCTTCTTATTCACGAGGATGAGCATGAAGACGAGCAAGAACGGCAGCAGCACGCCGGAAACGATTTGCGAAATCAGAATCACGCTGAGCAAAGGGATTCCGGGAATGAGCACCAGGCCCGAGCCGATCACGATCACCGCAGCGTAGAGGCTAAAGAAGACCGGCGCGTCACGAAAGCGGTTGTCCACGCCGGCTTCGAATCCGCCGGCCTCGCAAACGTAGTACGCCGTCGAAAGCGGCAAGATAGATGCCGTGAAGATTCCGGCGTTCAGAATTCCGAGAGCAAAGAGCGTGGATGCGAAGGCACCGGCGAGGGGTACCAAAGCGACGGCGGCATCGGCGGCCTGATTGATCTCGATCTGTTTGCCATTGGGATGGCCATGGTTAAATGCGAAGACGGTTGCCGCCGTGCACAAAATCATGAAGAAAGACATGAAGTCCGTCACGAAACATCCGAAGACCACGTCGATCCTCGAAAGAGCGTATTCTCGGACGCGCACGCCTTTCTCGACGATGGCCGCTTGGAGATAGAAACACATCCACGGAGAGATGGTGGTGCCGATCAAGGCGATGATCATCCACAAATAGCCCGGATTGACCTGAAAGGTCGGGATGAAGAACCCTTTCCAAACTTCCGGCCAGGTCGGATTCGATCGTAGGCCCGAGATGACGTACGAAACGTAGAGCGCCGACGAAACAAGGAAGACGCGTTCCGTGATCTTGCGGTTCGCGCGCAGGATCAAGAAGAAGACGAGAAACGCCGCTGCGGGCACGGCGATGAAACGCGAAACGTGAAAGATCTCTGCCGCCGTCGCGACGCCCGCGAATTCCGCCGCCGTCGTGAAGATATTCGAGCCGACGAATGCGAGACCGAGTAGCGCCGTCCATCGCACGCCAAAGTTCTCACGAATCAATCCCGAGAGACCCTTGCCGGTGACGGCCCCCATGCGCGCTGCCATCTCTTGGACGACGATGAGCGCGATCGTGATCGGAATGAGCGTCCAGAGAATGGCATAACCGAATTGCGCTCCGGCTTGCGAATAGGTCGCGATGCCGCCGACATCGTTGTCGGCGCTAGCCGTGATGATGCCGGGTCCGATGATGGACAGCAGCGCCAAAGCCGCCGGCAAGAAGCCGCGGCGAATAGCCGGTCGCGAGGGCGTCTCCGCCACCTTCGAACGCTCCGACATCCGTCTTCCTTAAGCGGCCTCGCTGCCGCCCTTGTGTTTGTGGCGTCGCGTGAATCGCGGCAGCGAACGCTTGACCTTGTCCGGAAGAATCGCGTCGATGGCGTCATCGACCGTCACGATTCCGAGCATGAAACCGTGATCGTCGACGACGGGGCACGCGAGGAGATCGTAACGCGCGATCGTGCCGGCGACCTCTTGCGCGCTCGCTTCAGGCGATACGTGCACCACGTCCGTTTCCATGATCGAATGGATGGTATCCGTGGGCTTCGCGAGCAACAGCTGACGCAACGAGATGACGCCGAGCAGTTTTTCCGACTGATCGAGCACGAACAGGTAGTAGATGAACTCCGTTTCCGGAGCGAGCTCGCGGATCTTGTCGATTGTCGCGGCGATGGTGCGATGCGGATAAATCCACATGTAGTCGGTGGTCATCATGCCGCCCGCTGTGTCTTCTTCGTACGACGACAGCTCGCGGAGCTCGACGGCGGTCTCGGGCTCCATTGCTGCTAGGACCTGCGTGCGCTGCTCGTCAGGCAGATCGGCGAGGACGTCCGCCGCATCGTCGGAGTCCATTTCTTCGATGATGTCTGCAGCGCGCTCGGCGCCGACTTCCTCGATAATGGCTTGCTGTTTTTCGGGTTCGAGATGCTCGAATGCGTCGGCCGCCGTTTCATCGTCGAGATGACGGATGACGCTCGCGGCATCGTTGGTCGAGAGATCGCTGATGATCTCCGCGAGATCCGAGGGATGCAGGCGCGGCAGTTTCTTTTGCGAGACGGAAAGCCGAACGTCTGAAGGCGTCAGGTCTTCGATCGGAGCGACATCGTTCCAGGAGATCAGGGAACGAGGAATTCGATCCAACACCGGCTTCGTGAGCCGCGATCCACCGAGCCGCCGCAACAATCCGGACACGCCGATGTCGGCGGCGACGACGCGCAACGTATTGCCGGTCTTCGCAAGCTCGATGTCGTTGATTCGCACCAGCTTGCGGCCGTCGACGTCGACGATTTGCTTGTCGAGCAAATCCTCGACGACGTACAAGGCTTGATCTTCAGGCGGCGCCGGCTGGGAGGGCTCCGCGCTCAATACGACGTGCTTCGGATCGATGTCGATCACCGATTCGGTGGGCGCTAAGAACGTGCCATGCTTCATCTTTACGACGAGGGAATCGACTTTCGGAAAAACCTCGTGCGGTTGCGTGACGACGAAATCGGTGATTTTGCCGACGGCTTTATCGTTGACCATCGCCGGTTTCCCGACGATGTCCGAGAGGAAGCCCTCATGGAACGTCATCTCGCGCCACCTTTCCGAAAAAACAAAAATGACCGTCGCTTCCTCGCACCGACGGTCGACGAACACCCCGAGAACCCGGTCTCGAGGTCTCCCCTATGTCGAGGGTGGCTTTGATTCAGCGCATCCCTTCGTTGCGCTCGGGCTCATTTGCGCTTGCAAACTTCGCCCTCGTGCGCCTCGGGCTGCACCTGAATCAAAACCCCCCAAGTTTTGGCACCACGCGATATAGAGGTTTAGGGCCTCAGCCGCGTTAGGTACCGCCTTGATTCGACGGTGCCTGGTCACCCATTGGGGTCTCTCGACCTTTCCGGGCAGCGGCGTGTCTTCGTGTGGACGCCTCACCTAACGAGGAATCCTCATTCATCTTATGGAGCTTCGCAGGATGCGTCAAGCCGAGCCGCTTTCTTTGGCAATCGAAGTCGCAGAGGCCGCAGGCGAATTACTGCTCCTTCATTTTGGCGAGCATCTTGCATACGAAGAGAAATCGCAGCGCCGCGCGGACCTCGTCACCGCGGCCGATCGCGCCAGCGAGCAGCTGATCCTCGAGCGCATCAACGCCGTTTCGCCGGGTGCGACTATCGTCGCGGAAGAGAGCGGCGTGCATGCCGGTTATACCGACGAGCGCTGGTTCATCGACCCGCTCGACGGCACCACGAATTTCGCACATACGTATCCGCTTTTTTGCGTCTCGGTTGCTTGTGAGCGCGGCGGCGAGCTCGTTGCGGGCGTCGTGTATGCGCCGAAGCTGGGCGAGCTCTATGCTGCCGAAAAGGGAGGTGGAGCGCGCTTAGGCGGGCAGGCGTTGCGGGTTTCGCGCGTGCCGCGGGTCTCCGAAGCGCTCCTCTGCACCGGCTTCGCTCCATCGCAGCTCGAAAACAATATCGCTCACTTTCACGGCCTCTCCAAAATCTCGCATGCGGTGCGTCGCGACGGGGCGGCCGCCCTCGATCTCGCGTTCGTCGCGGCCGGTCGCTTCGATGCGTTTTGGGAATTCGGGCTGTCCGCCTGGGATATCGCTGCCGGCACGCTTCTCGTTCGCGAAGCCGGAGGGCGCGTCACCAAGGCCGATGGAACGCCGCTCGATTACTTCGGACGCCAGATCCTTGCGAGCAACGGCGCAGTCCACGACGAAATGCGCGAGCATTTGGGCCGGCTAGGACAAACTCCCTAACACTTCGAGTCGGCGGGTGCTCCAATCGTCGCGGCGTAGGCGCACGGTGGTGAGCAAGGAGCGCACGCTCCACGAGACGATCCACGAGATTCCGACGGCATAGAGACCGATCTGAACGACGTGCGTGAAGAAGAACACGAGCGAGACAGCAACGAGCGCCCCGATGATGCCTATCCACATCGAGTACTGCGTGTCGCCGGCGGCGCGAATCGGCGCCATTACGGCGATCGCGTACGACTTGATCGGCAGCGTGATCAAATGCACGACGAGCGGCAAAGCGGCGACGTTTGCCAGCATTGGACTTAGCGTGACGAGCGCCGTCAGCGGCCAGGCTAGAGCGGCAAAGATTGCGCCGATGATCGCGCCGACGATGACGGCCAGGCGCGTCGAGCGCTCCAGGAACCAGCGCGCGCCTTCCCCGTCACCCGCGCCCAAGCGCTGGCCGATGACGATCTGCATCGCGTCACCGAACGAGCCCGGCACCGCCCACGTCACGTCGGTGACGAGCGTGAAGGCTCGAAATGCGGCGACGGTCACTGCGCCGAGGGGCGCAAGAAACGCGACGGTGATCGCATCCGGAACGAGGAGCAGCACGAGCATCAGAAATTCCGGCAGCGCGAGAAGCAGCGCAGCACGGCAAAGCGTGAAGTCGATTTCGAGCCGGTCGAGGATATGATATTGCGGACGCCGCAGCGTCGTCGCGATACAATAGATCGCGCCGACGCATTCCGATAGCAGCGACGAGAGACCGGCACCATAGAGTCCGAGACGTACGTGCGTGCCGAACCCCAGCGCGAGCACGAGCAAGAGCGGAATGTGCACGACGTTGATGATGAGCAGCGCGCGCGGTGCGAGACGCGTATCACCCGCGGCGCCGAACGCGGCAATGGCTTGATTGCTAATCGCAATCGGAATGAGCGAAATGCAGCGCAGGATCAAATATTGTGCTGCGGCCTCATGAATAGGAATCGGCCCCAGCATGAGGCGCATCATCGGCAACGCTGCAAATACGGCGACGACCGCGACTCCCACGGCGACGACGATCGGCGTTAGCGTGGAGGAGCGAACGATCCGACCGAAGGTGACGGCATCGCCGGCGCCGAGCGCCTGCGCGCCCATGATACGCGCAGCATTCGGAAAGGCCCATATCCCGATCGCGATGATGATGAAGACGCTCGTTGCTGCACTGATGCCGGCAAGTGCCGCGGTTCCGAGCACGCCGATCACAATCGTGTCGGCGATGCCCAAAAACTGGTCGGCAACGACGGCAAGCGCGTTCGGAGCTCCCAGCCGCCATAAGGCCGCGGGGACGTTGCGATGGTCGACGATCATGCCGCGGCAACCCCGAGGCGCGAGTCCGAGTACAAACGAAGGGGCCATGGCTCAATGAGAATAGGGCGCATCTTCGGCATCGAGATCACGGTCCACGTGACCTGGCTCTTCGTCTTTGCGCTCGTTGCGTGGTCGCTGTCGAGCGGATTTGGGCCGTTTTTCCAATTACACCTCAGCGAGCCCGAACGCATCGGCCTTGCCGTGTTCAGCGCGCTGCTGTTTTTCCTCAGCGTGCTCATCCACGAACTGGCGCACTCGCTCTTGGCCCGGAGCAGAGGGATCGCCGTCCGCGGGATCATGCTATTCATTTTCGGCGGCGTCTCGCAATTTGAAGAAGAAGCGCGTTCGGCGCCCGTCGCCGGGTGGGTTTCGGCTATTGGGCCACTTACGAGCCTAGCTTTGGCTGCGGTTTTCTTCGGCCTGTCGAAGCTGTTCGGGCAAAGCACCCCGTTTCAAACCGCATTCTATTACCTTTCGGTTGTGAACCTCAGCCTGGCAGTGTTCAATCTGGTGCCGGCGTTCCCGCTGGACGGCGGCCGGGTGCTGCAAGCGCTGGTATGGCGGGCGACCGGCGACCAGTATCGCGCGACGCGCTCGGCGGTCATCGTCGGACGGATCTTCGCGTGGCTGATGATTGCGCTAGGCATCTCGGCGACGCTCTTCGGCAGCGTGACCGGCGGGCTTTGGCTGACGTTTATCGGATGGTTCCTGCTGCAAGCCGGGGCTGCCGAGGGTTTGCAGGCCGAGGTCAAACACGCGCTGGGGGGACACACGGTCGGGGAGCTCGCGACGCAAGGCACGCCGATCACGCCGGATACCACCGCCGACGTGGCGCTGCAGATGATGCTGCGTACGGGTGCGCGCGCGATGCCGGTCATGCTCGGCGATTCATTGCTCGGCATCGTCGGGCTCGACGACATCGGTAAGATCGCGCCGGAGGACCTGCCGCGCACTTACGTCACCGCCATCATGACGCGCGAGTCGGATCTGAAATCGGTCACGCCGGAGACGCCGGCCACGGAGGCGCTGCAGCTTTTAGCGCGCAGCGGTCACGATTCGATGCCCGTCGTGAACCGCAGCGGCCAGCTGATCGGGTTCATCACGCAAGAGAGCATCTTACGCTGGGTCGCCGCGCATCGCCATCTCGAGCCGGTGCGAACCTCTCCGCCAAACCCGTACTCTTAGCGCGAAACAAGCCTCGTCTTGTCGGCTTCCGGAACTTCGGCGCCGGCAAAGGTCAGCTCGCACGAGACGCCGTTGGGGTCGTCGACGAAAACTTGTACGTCGCCGTTGCGCGGCACGACGCGCATTTCAAATTTCAGCTTTCGCTGCGATAGCGTTTCGCGCAAAGCCGTGTAGCCGATCATGCGGAAGGACACGTGGTCGATGGCTGCGCCGGCGCGTCCGCTCGAAATACCGTGCGCACCACTATCGCGCGCGTCGACGATGTGCAGCACGGCTTGTTCCCCCGCATAAAGCCAGTAACCGCCGAAATCAAATGGCGGCCGCTCGCCGTCGCGCAGGCCGACGACGTCGACGAAAAAGTCGCGCGTCTCTTGCGGTTTCGCCGTACGGATGTTGACGTGATCGAGCTTTGTTGCAGGCATGTAGTCCTCCCAACTTGCGTGGCCTTTTAGCTCGGGCAAGCCAGGGGCCTTCGTGCTGGGTACCACCAGAGCGTGCTCGTTCTCGTGGCGGCGCTGCTTTGGGCCGGATTGATAGGCTTGCTGCTCGGTCGAGCGTTTAGGCAGTACCGCTCTTTTCCGTCGCTTCAGGATTTTCCGGAGGAACCCGGGACGGCGCCGTTCGTCACCTTTATCGTTCCGGCGCGCAATGAGAGCAAGAATATCGGACGCTGTTTACATGGTTTGCTCGGTCAGCGCTATCCGCGTTCGCACTACGAGATCGTCGTCATAGATGACGGCTCGATCGACGACACCGCCGAGATCGTCACGGCGTTCTCACGCGATGCTTCCAATGTGCATTTGTTGCGAGCGGGGGCGCTGCCGGCAGGCTGGACGGGGAAAACGCATGCCTGTTGGGGCGGGGCTTGCTCCCCGCACGCAGCGCGCGCCGAATGGCTGTGCTTCGTCGATGCGGACACGGTTGCCACGCCGAACTTTCTTCCCGCAGCGATACGCTACGCGACCGTCGGCGGGAAGGATATGTACTCGATCTGTCCGCGCCAAGAGATCGCGACCGTTTGGGAACGGCTTTTTTTCCCGGTCGGGTTCGTGATGGTCTCGTTCTTTCAGGATTTACGTAGCGCCAACGACCCGAATTCGCCCGTGGCAGCTGCCAACGGGCAATGTTTGATCGTGCGGCGCTCGGCGTATTTCGCAAGCGGCGGACATTCAGCCGTCGCGCAAGACGTTTGCGAGGACTCGGCCTTGGCTGCACGGATGAAAGCTACCGGCCACGGTTTTGGCATCGTCGGCGGCGAGCAATTCATCCGCACGCGTTTGTACGGTGGTTGGCTCGCACTTTGCGAGGGTCTCGGCAAGAACTTGGTCGAGGTCTTTGGCGGTCTCGTGCCGACCTTAGCGGCGATCGCGCTCGCGATAATCCTTGCAATTGGAACCGTTGCGCTGCCGGTGCTGACGTTTGGCACTCCCGTCGCCTTCGCGATCGCAATGCTTGCCTCCGCAGCACTGCTCGCGACGAACGTGCGCGCCGCGCATTATTTCAAAACGCCGGTTTGGTACGCCATGCTCTTTCCGGCAGGCTATGCCATTGGGATCGCGATCGCCGTGATGGCAATCGTTTGCGGCCAGCGCGGAGCCGTTGCGTGGAAGGGCCGGATGATTCAGTGCCAGCCGCCGGCGCGCGCGCGCTGGAATAACATTCTCCGCGTCGCCGCGAGAATTCGGTTGACGTGGGTGCGGCGATAGTCCCAGCGCGCGCCTGACGGCGGCGCCGGAACCGTCATCGTCGCATTGGCTTCGAAGACGACGACGCGTCCCTCGCGATCCAGCGCGAAATCGATGCCGGCATAGTCCAGCGCGAGGCGCCGCGCGATGCGCTCGAGCGCGGCGCATGCGCGAGCACCGAGCGCGCGTTCCATCGACTCGAGGAAGAATGATTCTTCCGCGCGCCTCTCCGGATGCTCGGCCATCCCAGCGCTGAAGTAGTGGACTTTCCACGTTTCCGATACGGCAAGGTGGAGCGGATAGAGCGTGCCGTCGACGATCATCACGCGATACTTGCGAAAAAGTCCATCTGCGCCGCGCGTGTCGACATATTCGATCGCGAGCAGCTCGGCGCCGGGCATGTCCGCGGCGGCGGAACGCACTCCTCGAGCCCCTTCGGCGAGGGCGAAATGCTGTCCGGAATGATAGCCTGGCGCGCGCAGCAGCATCGGCCAGCAGACGCCGGCTTCTTCGATTTTTTCGCGTGGAAGCAAGCGCACGCGAGGCAGCACCGCATCCTCGACGTCACGCAAGCGTTCGGGCAGCTGCACGCGAGACGTCGCGAGCACGGCGCGGGGATCGTTGATGACGGGCGAGTCCGTCGTCGCCGCGATGCGCGCGGCGATCTCGAGAGCGGCGGCGCTGCGGTCCGCGTCGGTGATCGTGTTCCACATCGCGTGATGCGGCTGGAGCGGCCCTTCGGCGGCGACCTCGACGACGAGCGTCGCAATCGACAATGCGGAGTCGCCGAGCCGCTGCGCGACCACCGCGCCGAGCTGTTCTTCAGAAGAAAGGAGCAGCAGCTTCGGTGCGCGGGGGTGGGACCCGGCATTTTGCGGCGCGTGCGAGTCTCCGAGCGCTGCCCGCTGGTGCATCAGAGCGCCGGCCTCATCGCCTTCAATGGCGGCGATGCGCGAAAGTCCGAAATGCGCCAGCGACTGCGCCGGATCGAGCGCGAGCGCGCGTTCGAGATGCGACCGAGCGCCGGCGAAATCGTCGGCTTCGAGCAGGACGATCCCAAGGTTGGCGTGCCCAGCAGCATCGCCGGGATGCCGTTTGACCAAACGTTCGAAGAGCAGTCGCGCGGCGCGTCGCGAGCCTTCGCGGTAGAGCACGCGTCCGAGTCCGTTGATGGCGTCAGCGTTGGACGGCGCTTGCCGCAGCGCGGTCCAGAACGCGTGCTTCGCATCGTCCAGACGCCCTTCGGCTTCGAGCTCGATTCCGCGGCGAACGAGTAAATCGGCGAATGCCGTGCCTAACACAATGCCACCCTGGTGGCATTCACGCATGCGATGCAATCAGAGATTATGGGGGATGTGGGGTACATTCTCGTCGCATTAGGCATCGCGCTTCTCGTCGCGGTGGCGCTTCTGCGGGACGAGCAGAAATCGCTCGTGGAGCGCGCACTCTATAAAGAGTTGCGCGAGGTCCAAGGCGTCAGCGAGGGCTTGTGGGACTCGCTCGGCCCCGATCGTTACGGCGAGCTCGTGACCCTCTATATCGGGCGCAGCGACGTTTTCTCGCGCGCGGCCTACGTCCTGGATTTTTGGGATCGTGCGGGCCGCGCCTATATGGGCCGGCGCGTCAACCGCGTGCGTTTCGTCGCGAAAATCGCGCCGAAGTGCGACGGATTTTGGCGCGATTACGCCGATTTGATCGCGTTCATGGCGCAACAAGAGCCCGACCGTATCGCAGCGTGGCGCCGCCTGCAGCGCGCCGCGCTTCGCCATCTCGATCGCGACTTCAAGAAGCTCGAAAAGATCGCTCCGCGCAAGGCGGCCTAAACGCCGTTACCCAGCACCACGCTGCTGAGGTGGATCGCGTTCGGGCCGAAGTCGGCTGGAACGCTCGGCTCGATGCGAATGGTGTGACGGCCTATTTCCGGCCAGCGCCACGCGAAGCGCACGGCTTGTCCTCCGGGCATGTCGTGATTCTGCCATAGGCCCGTGCGATCGAAGGTTTCGTTGCCGTCGACAAAGACGCGAAGGTGCGCGGTCTCGCACGGCTTGCCGATCGTGCCGACGAGCGCGATGCCGGATCCTTCGAACGTAATCGTTGCCGGAAGCGTTGTGAGGGCTTCGCCGGCGGGCTGACCCTTCGTCCAGCCGCCGATCGCGACGACGCTGCCG
>JBOHTT010000229.1:0-10666 GCA_050733775.1 Vulcanimicrobiaceae bacterium | reverse complement strand
CCTCCGGACGGACTACATCGACATCTGGCAGATGCATAACGCGCATCTCGATCAGGTGCGCGACGACCGTCTGTGGGAGCTTCTCGAAGAGCTGCGCGAAGAAGGCAAGATTCGTTCCTACGGCGTTGCGCTCGGGCCGGCGATCGGCTGGCTGTACGAAGGCGTCGAAGCCGCGACGCGACGCAACACGACGAGCGTGCAGATGATCTGGAACATTCTCGAGCAGTTTCCGGGCAACGACATGATCAAGGCCGCGTACGATACAAATGCCGACACCGGCTACCAGATCCGGGTGCCTCATTCGAGCGGCATGCTGGAGGGCAAGTACACGGCAGACACCGTCTTTCCGGCCAGCGATCACCGCTCGCACCGGCCGCGCTCGT
This sequence comes from Vulcanimicrobiaceae bacterium, assembly GCA_050733775.1. GTDB lineage: Bacteria > Vulcanimicrobiota > Vulcanimicrobiia > Vulcanimicrobiales > Vulcanimicrobiaceae > JAFAMS01. The sequence continues at coordinate 10,283 of JBOHTT010000229.1, read as the reverse complement.
GGCTGCTGAGCGGGGTCAAGAAAGTCGAGACGCTCCGGTTCCTCGAAACGGCGAACCGAACGCTCGGGCAAGCCTCGATCCAGTGGCTACTCGCCGAGCCGCGCGTGATGACCGTGCTCCCGAACATCTACGACATGGAGCAGCTGCGCGAGTTCGCGGCCGCGCCCGATACGCCGGTGCTCACGCGCGACGAGCTGAACCGCATCGTCGAGCTCGAAAAGACGAACTTCGGCGTCGAGGAGCCCGCGATGAAATATAAAGGCACGATGACCACGGAGCAGCTCGCCGGCGAAAACGCAAGACTGGCGCACGCGTGAAATCGCCCGTTCATAGTCCCGCGGCACCGAAGCCGATCGGACCGTACGTGCAAGCCACGGCAGCATCGGGCATGCTGTTTTGCAGCGGTCAGATCGCGATCGACCATACCACAGGAAAGCTGATTCAGGGCGACATCGGCGCGCAAACGCGGCGCGCTCTGCTCAACCTCGCAGCGGTGCTGTCGGCCGGCGGCGCGAGTCTGCACGACGTCGTCAAGACGACCGTCTTCCTGGTCGACATGAATGACTTTGCGGCGATGAACGAAGTCTACGCCGAAGTGTTCAGCGATTCGCCGCCCGCGCGCTCGACTGTCGCAGTCGCTGCGCTTCCGGCGGGCGCGCGCGTCGAAATCGAAGCAATCGCAATCCGCCAGTAGCGCTTAGCGCAACTCCAGCATTTCGCGGCGCGCCGCGGTGACGACGATGTCCTCATCGCTGTTGCTAATCGCGCGCTGGTACTCTTTACGCGCCAGCTGCGTCTTGCCTTGCAACCCGTACGTCACGCCAAGCATGTACGCGAGGCGTCCGTCGTGCGGCGCCACTGCGAGGCCTTTGAGGAAAGCGGCTTCCGCAAGGTTATAGAGCTTTTGATCTTTGTAGTCGTAGCCGAGATTGACGTATGCGTCCCGCCACAGCGGGTCGACGTCGATGGCCTTTTGATAGTACGTCACGGCAGACTTCCAGCGCCCGTCGACGTCCTCGATAAATCCGATGTCGACGTATGCCTCCGGACGATAACGATTTTCTTTGAGCGCGCGTTCGAGATAGGAGCGGGCGAGGTCATTGTTGCCGATCTCGATATTCGCTTCGCCGATGTTGACGAGCGCGAAGTACGTGTGCGGGTCCAGCGCAAGGCAGCGCTGCAACAGCGTAACCGCATCCTGTGCGCGACCCACGTCGGTATAGGTGTTCGCGAGATCGTTGAGAGCGGCGCAGCGATCCAAATCGCTAAGGAGCAGCGCGTGCTCGAACACGGAAATCGCCGCGTCGTACTGTTTGGTGGCGCGCAGCACGTTGCCGTACTCGAGCATTACGCGCAGATTACTGGGTTGCTGCTGGGCCCGCGTCGCAACCTCATCGACAAACGCGCGCAAGTCTCCGCGACGGCGGTGCAATGCGACGAGATTCGGATACGCGCTCGGCTCCGGAATGCTGCGGTTGAATGCATTGATGGCTTCGTCGACGCGGTCTTCCGCCGCGTAGATGCCGCCTAAGCGATTCCACGTCTCACGGTCTGTCGGATAGCGTAGGACGATATTTTTGTACACACGCTCGGCCGAAGCCATATCAGCTTTCCGGTAATAGAAATCCCCGAGCAATCGCGCCGCAGGGACGACGTCCGCATGATAGCGCACGAAATCGGCGAGCTCGGCGATCGCGGCGTCGAGTTTGCCGTTGATGGCCTCAACGCGCAGACGATCCATCATTTGCGTCGGCGTCTCGCCGAAATAGACGTCCTCGGCGCACGCGACGTTTGGCGCCGCGATCAGCGGCAGCAGTGCGGAAACGATCAAGGCGACGACGAGTGTGCGCATCCTGGGCTCCGCGACGAGTAAAGCGGGACTAAGCCCGAGTATAGAACCGGCGAGCGGGCGACGCAACGGGGGACCGCTTTTTGTGAGGCGAAGGCCGCGCCGTTATGAGTAAGGGGAACGGACCGGGAGCGCGGATCGAGCGCGACACGATGGGCGAAATGAGCGTCCCCGCAACGGCGCTCTGGGGTGCCGGCACGCAGAGAGCGGTTCTCAACTTCCCTATCAGCGACAAACGCTTCCCGCGGCGGTTTATCAAGGCGCTTGGCCTGATAAAGAAGGCGGCCGCGCAAACGAACGGCGAGCTGAATTTGGTACCGCCGAACGTCGTCGAAGCGATCGTAGACGCCGCACAAGAAGTCGCCGACGGGCGGCTCGACGAGCATTTCGTACTCGACATCTTCCAAACGGGCAGCGGTACCTCGACGAACATGAACGCCAACGAGGTCATCGCCAACAGGGCGATTCAAAAACTCGGCGGCGAGCTTGGATCGAAGAAACCCGTTCACCCAAACGATCACGTCAACTTCGGACAGAGCTCGAACGACGTCATCCCGACTGCGTTGCACGTCGGTGCGCTATTGGCGATCGACGAGGTGTTGTTGCCGGGTTTGCGCGAGCTGGACGCGGCTCTCGAGGCCAAAGCCAAAGAGCTGTGGGGCGTGATCAAGACCGGGCGCACGCATCTGCAAGACGCCACCCCGATTCGCTTGGGACAAGAATTTCGCGGCTACGCCGGACAAATCGAGCGCGGAATCAAACGCGCCGAACACGCACGCTCGGAGTTTGCCGAAGTCGCCCTGGGCGGTACCGCCGTCGGTACCGGCATCAACACGCATCCTGAATTTTCCAAACGCGCTACGGCAAAGCTCTCCAAAGAGCTCGGCGTCGAGATTCGCGAGACGTCGAATCATTTTCAATCGCAGTCGACGGTCGACAACGCCGTCGAAGCGAGCGGAGCGTTCCGCACGATTGCAGTCTCGATCTATAAGATCGCGAACGACATCCGCTGGCTTGGCTCCGGACCGCGCGCAGGTATCGGCGAGATTACGCTGCCCGAAGTACAGCCGGGTAGCTCGATCATGCCGGGCAAAGTCAATCCGGTGATCTGCGAATCGGCAATGATGGTGTGCGCGCAAGTCATGGGGAACGACGCAACGATCGCCTTCGGCGGTACGCAAGGTAACTTCGAGATCAACTTGATGTTCCCGATCGTCGCGTACAACGTGATCGAGTCCGCGGAGCTGCTCGGCACGACTGCCGCGAACCTCGCCAAGCAATGCGTGCGCGGCATTACCGCAACCGATCGTGGACCGGCGATGGTCGAACGCGGACTCTCGATGGTGACGAGCTTGGCGCCAATCATCGGCTACGACGCCGCCGCTGCGATCGCAAAGGAAGCCGCGAAAACCGGCGAGACCGTTCGCGAAGTCGCATTACGCCGCACCGATCTGGGCGCCGACAAGCTCAAAGAGATTCTCGATCCGACGCTGATGACCGAACCGAGCGCCGATCGCGTCGGCGCCGGCGGCGGCTAAAGAGAAAAAGTCAAGCCGGGGCGGTGTAGCGCTTGCGCACCGCGTCGGCAATTCGCCGGCGCGTTTCGGCCGGAGAAGTCTTGCGTTCGTCCTCGACCGCGCGTACCTCGGCCGCTAAATCGTCGTCCCCGATGCATTCGTGCACCCAGTGCGAGTAGTCGTGACGGCGCAAATGATGCGTCCACGTCTCATCGTCGACACCTTCGCCGATTTGCACGAACATGAGGAGATTTTGCGCGCGGAGCTTGAGTTTGCGGTGTGGGCCCGTGAAGTAAAACGACTTCTCTTCCGCGAGCTGGCCGGCTGCGTACTTGCGTTCGTGTCGCCGCCTCTCGAGCTTTCCCGGTAGCGTCTCGACGTCTATGGCGATCTCAGGCTCCTGGCGCCGCCAGAGCAGCGCGTGCTTGGCCTCAGTCTTCTTCGGCGCGTCGAGAGGGCCGCGCGGTACCCCGAGCAGCTCGCGCGCTTCTTCGACTGTCTTGCGCGCGTCCTCGCCAACCGCGATGACGGCATGCACGCATTGCAGCGCTTCCCGCGACACGAGCGACGGCTGCGTCGTGACGAACATCGTGCCGATTCCCGGATCGTACGGATCTTGCTGCGGCTTTGCTTGCGCCGGAAAGAGATGATGCGCTTCATCGATGACGGTCCAATGCGGACGGCCGTACTGCGTCCGCACCTCGGCGATTCGACCGACGAGACGCCGGGCGTAGCTGCTGCGGTCTTCGGGCTTGATCGCGAGCAACGAGATGATCGCGTTCTGCCCGCTGAGGAGCACTTCTCCAACCGTTTCCAGGCTCGGCTCCGACTTCGCGTCGCCAACCGGTATCGCACCTTTCATCTCAGCGAAATCGCCTTCCGGATCGATCACGCAATATTGGTAACCGCTCTCGCCGACGTGCTCGATAAAACCGGAAACGAGCGTCGACTTTCCGCCGCCCGACATTCCGGCGACCAAGATGTTGGGACACGCAACGGAAATGTCCACGATTTGGCCGTCTCGAATCTTGCCGATCGGCAGGCGGTGACGACGCTCGATCGCCTCAATCGATTGCAAATCGTCGGCAAGAAGCTGTTCGATCACTTCGCAGACGCCGCGACCGTGCGAAAGCGATGCAACGATATCGCAGGTTTCCTTGACACTCGGTAGCGCGTTAGCGACCGCAGCAGAAGCTTCGCAGCGCGAGAGAAACCCCAAGTCGTTCTCGGCGTCGCCGATGCCGAGAACGTTGTGAAATGAGAGCTTGAAGAGCTCGAGCTGGCGCGCGAGTCCGCTCGCCTTCGTCACGCCTGAAGGCAACGCCATCACGGCGCCCTTGTTGAACGTCAGGCCTATCTCGAGCCCGAGCTCGCGGATCGTCTCGAGGACCGTCGCCTCGTGCGGCTGTCGCGTCGCCACGATGACGCTTCCGACTTCCAGGCAAGGTACGCGCTTGGCCTCAAGCCGTTCGACGAACGCGCGTGGCGGCGGCTCGACGAGCGCTTCTTGCCGGCCGCTCACGGGATCGAAGAGCACCGCCCCATTTTCGGCGACCACGGCGTCGAACAGGCCGAGGTGCGGGAAGATTGCGGCCAGCTGGTCAACGATCCGGCCGGTCGCGAGGATCGGACGGCGGCCGGACTTCCGGAGGCAGCGCAAAGCCTCGAGCGCTTCCTCGCTGACGGCCCCGTCATGGGCGAGGGTCCCGTCGAAGTCGACCGCCACGGCGTGAAAGCGCATGCGCGGGTCTTACCCTGCAACCTCGGCATATTTGCGCCCGTCTCGGATTGCGGAGGATGAGAGCATGTTAACGGTTGGGACCAAGACGGAATTCCATAAGGCGTTCATCGACGGGAAATGGGTGGAGACGAAAAAGCGCTTCACCGTCACGAATCCGGCGACGCTCGAGCCGTTCGCGGAGGTCGCGGATTGCGGCCCCGAGGAGGCGCGGCAAGCTGCCGATGCAGCGGTGCGCGCATTTGAAAGTTGGTCCCAAACGACCGCGCACGAACGCGCGGCGATCCTGATGCGCTGGTACAACCTCATCCTCGAACATCAAGACGAGATCGCGCGCATCATGGCTCGAGAGATGGGCAAGCCCGTGATGGAAGGCCGCGGCGAATCGAAGTACGCTGCCGGCTTCGCGCAATGGTTCGCGGAAGAGGGCAAACGCGCATACGGCGACATCATCCCGACGCACGACAACAAGAAGCGTCTCTTCACGATGAAGAAGCCGGTCGGCCCGGCTTACGGGATCACGCCGTGGAATTTCCCGGCGGGAATGATCACGCGCAAAGCGGCGCCGGCATTCGCAGCGGGTTGCACGTACATCAGCAAGCCTGCAGAGCAAACGCCGCTTACGGCTTTGGCGCTTGCAAGTTTGTGGGAAGAGGCCGGCGGTCCGGCGGGAACGCTGCAAGTCCTTCCCGCGCTCGATCCGATTCCGGTAACCGAAGTGTTCATGCGCGATCCGCGCATTCGTAAGGTCACGTTCACCGGCAGCACGGAAGTCGGCAAGAAGCTCTACGCGCAGGCAGCCGCAACGATGAAGCGCATCTCCTTCGAGCTCGGCGGCCACGCGCCGTACATCATCTTCGACGACTCAGATATCGACCGCGCGGTCAAAGACGTCATCGCGTGCAAATTCCGCAATGCCGGCCAAGTTTGCGTCGCCACCAACCGCATCTACGTTCAGGAGAAAATCTACGACGAATTTGCGGAGGCGCTCTCCGAGAAGGTGGTCGCTCTGAAAGTTGGCGATCCGCTCGATGAAAAAACGAACATCGGCCCGCTCGTCGATAGGCAAGGCTTCGACAAAGTACGCGCGCACGTCGAGGACGCGCTCGCGAAAGGCGCCGTAGCGCGCACCGGAGGCAAGCCCGCCGGCGATCGCCCCGACGCTCTCTTCTTCCAACCGACGGTGCTGACGCAAATCAGCCGGGAGATGCGCCTGCTGAGTGAAGAGACGTTCGGGCCCGTCGCGCCGCTGCTCAAGTTCAAAGATGAAGCGGAAGCGGTGAGACTTGCCAACGATACGCCGTACGGTCTCGCGGGTTATGTTTGGACGCGGGACCTCGGTCGCGCGTTCCGCGTTGCCGAAGCCATGCAGTACGGCATCATCGGCGTCAACGACGCCGTGCCTTCGGCGCCACACGCACCGTTCGGCGGCATCAAGGACTCCGGCATCGGCCGCGAAGGCGGCTACGAGGGCTTGCAAGAGTTCCTCGACGTCCGTTACATCTCGATGGGCCTCCCATAGCCCAGGGCCCAATCGCGCGGCTGCGCGACGTACCCACTGCGACCGCGAAGCAAGTGCTTCGCGGTCTCGGCGTTGACCGCACGTTCATGTACGGCTTGCGGCCGCTCACGCAGCAACGTCGCATCGCGGGTCGCGCGCGCACGCTGCGATTTCTTCCCTTGCGCGAAGACGTGACGCCGCCGCGCAAAGGCGTCAACCGCGCGTTGATCGATGGCCTTGAGCGCGACGACGTGCTGGTGATCGACGCGCTCGGTAGTCTCGACGGCGCCGTTCTGGGCGACATGCTCGCTGCGCGCGTACACGCGCGCGGCGCCGCAGGCGTCATTGCAGACGGCGTCATTCGCGACGTCGACGGCATTCGCGAGATCGGACTCGCCGTGTGGGCGCGCGGCACGCATGCCGACGCCAACGCGCGCGCGCTCCTGGCATGGGATGTGGACGTTGCGGTGGCTTGCGGCGGCGTGCTCGTGCAGCCAGGCGATTATGTCGTCGCCGATGCGGACGGAGCGGTCGTCGTGCCGCCGCAGCACCTCGACGCAACGTTGCTCAAAGCCGAAGAAATGGCGCTCGAAGACGCGTTCTCGCAGCAGCTGCTGCAGAGCGGCGCACCACTGGACGATGCCTATCCGCTCTCGCCGGCGCGGCGCGCGGAGTTCGAGGCGTTTAAAGCGAAGCGCCGATAGGGCACGCGCCGCCCCGACGTTCTCGTGGAACAAGCCGAAGTATGGATTTTTGTCGGGCTTCTGAGCGTGTCGATTCCGCTAATCGCGCTCGCACGGCGCTTCAACGTGCCGTACCCGATCGTGCTTGTTCTGGGCGGGCTCCTTCTCGGTTTCATTCCGAGGCTGCCGGCGGTCTCGCTCGATCCGAATCTCGTGCTGGTGCTCTTCTTGCCGCCGCTGCTCTATTGGGAAGGCATCACCGCGCCGACCGACGTGATCCGGGCCAATGCGGGACAAATTTGGGTGCTCGCAATCGGCCTGGTGATCGCGACTACCGCCATCGTCGCCGTCATCGCGCACGGCACGATCCCCCGCATGACGTGGGCAATGGCATTCGTGTTGGGCGCGATCGTTGCACCGACTGACGAGCTCGCGTCTGCGCCGGTGCTCGAGCGGCTCGGCATGCCACGTCATTTGGTCGCAATCGTAGAAGGCGAGAGTTTACTCAACGATGCTTCGTCGCTGATCTTGTATGCCGTCGCCGTCGGCGCCGCCGTGAGCGGCGCCTTCAGCCTGGGAAACGCGGCTTTGCAATTTGTCGTCGTTGCAGCCGGCGGAGTGCTTCTCGGCGTCTTGGTTGGGCGATTGGCCGTTGAAGGTTGGCGCCGCATCGCAGATCCGGAGCTGCAGTCGATCGTTTCGATCACGAGCCCGTACTTGGCATATTCGCTCGCCGGCCGCATCGGTTTGTCCGGCGTGCTCGCGGTCGTGTACACCGCATTTGTTGCAAACCGGTACACGCCGCGTTTCATGTCATCCGTAACGCGGCTGCGGGGCATCGGCTTTTGGGAAAACCTCGTTTTCCTCCTTAACGTCGTGCTCTTCCTGATGCTCGGCATGCAACTGCACTCGATCGCACAGGCCGTTTTTCAGGAGTATTCCGTCGCGACGGTGCTGTGGTACGCGGTGATCCTGAACGTAACCGTCGTCGGCGTACGGTTTGCGTGGCTAATGGGACAAGAATTTCTACCCCTCATCGGTGCGTCTTCCGAACACCCCTCCGGCGACTGGAAACACGCGCTGATCGCGGGCTGGTCGGGCCTGCGCGGCGCCGTCTCGCTGGCCGCTGCGCTCGCGCTTCCGCTCACCACGCTCGGAGGCGAGCACCTCCCCTTCCGCAACCTCGTCATCTTTCTGACGTTCAGCGTCATTTTCGTAACGCTGGTGCTCGGTGGGCTCACGCTGCCCTGGATCATCGATCTTCTCGAGGTTCCCGATAGCCCCGCCGAGGAACGCGACGAACTGCGGCGCGGAGTGCTCGGAATGTCGAAGGCAGCGCTGCGCGAGCTGCGGGCGATTGAAGCCGAGGGCAGGCTGCCGGCGGACGACGTGCGCCGCCTGCGACGGCGTTACGAGCATCGCCGGGAACACGTCGACGGTCATTCTCCCGAGGAGGCCGTGCTTCTCGATGCGGAACGCCGGTTGATCGACGCCGAACGCCGCGCGCTGATCGATATGCGCGATCGCGGCGAGATCGACAATACGGTGCTACGGCGCCTGCAGCGCAATCTCGACATGGCCGAAGAACGGCTGAGCGCGGTGGGTCTCTAGATCTCCAGAATTTTACACGCCATCTGTGCGAGCCCGTCGGCGCGGTTTGCGCTGTAGGCGGCAGCGTTCGGATCGGCAGCGTTGCCGCGACGAGCGCGATCCTCGATCCCCGCGAAAATGACCGCAAAGCGAAAAAATGCGAACGCGATGTGAAACGGCAACAGCGTGCGTGCGCGTCCCGCGGCACGGTTGTAGTCGGCGAGCAGCTCGTCTTTACTCGGAATGCCGAGCGCGGTGATATCGGTGTCCGCGACGCCGCCCTGCGCGCTGCTGACGTAATACAGCATGAACAAATAGCCCAAATCCGCAAGCGGGTCGCCGAGCGTCGAAAGCTCCCAATCCAGGACGCCGGCAACCGTCGCCGCCGCGGGCGCGAATATCAAATTCCCGAAGCGATAGTCGCCGTGGCAGATCGTCGTTTCTTCTTGCGGCGGCAAGTGGTCGGGAAACCATGCGATCAGCCGGTCGAGCTCCGGTACCGGCCGCGTCCGCGAGGCTTCCCATTGCCGAGTCCAGCGGCGAAGCTGGCGCGTAAAATACTCGCCGTGCTTACCGTAATCGGCGAGACCAACTGCTTCCCAGTCGACGCGGTGTAAGCGCGCGAGCATTTCGGCGGCTGCGCGATACATCGCCCGCCGCTCGTTCGCATCGACGCCTTCGAGCAACGCCCTGTGAAAGATTCGTCCGTCGATGCGATCCATCAAATAGAACGTCGTCCCGACGACGGAACGATCTTCGCTGTAGCACAGCACGTGCGGTACCGCAACACCCGTACCCTCCAGCGCCCGTATCACCCGCGACTCGCGATCGAGCGCGTGCGCGCTCGGAAGCAACTCTCCGGGAGGCTGCATGCGCAGGACGAAGCGCCGCGTTCCGATGTCGACGTACCACGTCGGATTGGATTGTCCGCCGAGCACGCGCTCCAGCCGCAGATCGCCTTCCAGCTGCAGCTCGCGCGCGATGAAGTGCTGCAAACGCACGGCCCATTCGGGATTTGACGTCACAGCGAGCTAACGAGGTGCCCGCCGTCGATCGGCACGACTGCGCCGGTGATGTACGTGGAGGCGTCAGAGGCAAGCAGAAGCACGATGGCGTCGAGATGTTCCACGCGTCCAAGCCGGCGCTGAGGAATGCGTTTGGTCAACGCTTCACCCGCAGGAGAGGCGAGAAACTCTGCGTTTATATCCGTTTCGATATAGCCGGGGGCGATTGCATTGACGCGAATCTTATAGCGCGCCCACTCGAAGGCCAGCGCGCGGGTGAGATGCATCAGTCCGGCCTTCGATGCAGCGTACGATGCAGTCGCCGGAGCGACGCGCTCCCCGAGAACCGAACCGAGATTGACGATCGAACCTGGGGCGTTACGCGCGACGAGTCGCTTGGC
>JBOHTT010000228.1:0-8720 GCA_050733775.1 Vulcanimicrobiaceae bacterium | reverse complement strand
GCCTAGGCCTCTAGCAGATGGGGCCGTGCTCCCGGCCAAGGTCTCGAACCTCGAGTCTCCTGATTCAGAGTCAGGCGTGTTGCCAATTACACTAGCCGGGAAAGTCTTGTTGCTTTCTTGTTTCTTGCTCCGAAGGTTTCCGTCTGACTGTGACAGTTCGGACAGAGCATGCGCAGATTCTCAAGTCGGTTATCGGTATTGATTCCATTTATGTGGTCGATTTGGATCGATATATGTTTTCCTCGCCAATCGGTGATTCCACACTGGCTGCATCGGTTTTCAAGGAATCCCTCCGCCAGCAAGCGCGCTTTCACGTTTTTGGGCGCTCCCTCGCGAAGCACTCGGTCGATCGGCCAGCGTAGATCGCGAGTTTTAATCGCGCCACGTTTGACCGCATTGTCCCAAGCTTTCGCACAGAAGCCGAATCGCATTCGGCACTCCCTGTAGGAGTGGCCTTCGTCATAAAAGCGCTGCACCGCAGCCCAGTCGTAGCGTTCGCGGGCTCCTCGGTTCTGAAGAGGCGGTTTAGGGATTAGGCCCCGACCAATAGCCTTGTACCAAGCGTCGATGTGGAAGCCGAACCGCTCACAGCACTCCGTCAGCGTGTGGCCAGCCTCGAAATATTGCCGAATCGCCGGCCAGTCGTATTTGCACTTCGCCATCTCGAACGTATGTTCGTACAGGATAGTGCCACCAGGGTTGCACGGTAGATGGGCATGCGCTGCGAGATTCGGGCGGCAACGGTGGCGGGCAAAAGGCGCTCCGTAATTCGTCGCGATAGCATCACGGCGGCGACACTCTCGATTTAAGGAGACGACCTGCAAGCAATCGTTCTGGTGGGCGGCGAGGGAACGCGGCTGCGGCCGCTGACCTACGGCACGCCGAAGCCGATGATCCCGATCATGGGCGTCCCGTTCTTGGAGCTGGCGCTGCGCCGGATCAAAGACGCGGGTGTCGAGCACGCGATTCTGCCGTCGTATCATCTGCCGGAAGCGATCAGGTCGTATTTCGGCGACGGCTCGCGCGTCGGTTTGCGGCTGACGTACGTGATCGAAGAAGAACCGCTCGGCACGGCGGGCGCGATCAAGAATGTCGAGCGCTACATCGACGGGCCGTTCTTCGTCTTCAACGGCGATATCATGACGAGCCTCGACCTCAAAGCGATGATCGCGTACCACAACGACAAGGGCGGCATCGGCACGCTGCATCTGATCCGTGTCGAAGATCCGTCGTCGTTTGGCGCGGTCGTGCACGACAAGGACGGCCGCATCTCGAGCTTCGTCGAGAAGCCGCCGAAAGGCACGTCGCCCTCAGACGACATCAACGCGGGAACGTATTTGCTCGAGCGCGAGCTGCTCGACTTCATCCCGGCGGGCCGCGGCGTTTCGATCGAGCGCGAAACCTTCCCGGCCGTGATCGCCGCCGGCAAAAAAATCAGCGCGTACGTAACCGAGGATTATTGGATCGACCTCGGACGGCCCGAGCATTATCTCGACGCGCACCGCCACATTTTCGACGGCGCGGTTCCGCTGGGCGTTCCGTTCGCACGCGGCGGCATCTCCGGACCCGGCGCCGAGCAGCCGCGCGGCACCCTCGTGCCGCCTGTGTTCGTCGGTGCAGACGTCGCGATCGAAGAAGGCGCGCAAGTCGGACCGTACGTCGTTCTCGGCGATCGTTGCCGTGTCGCGACGGGCGCTCGCGTGCGCGAATCGCTGCTCTGGGACGGCGTGGTTGTCGGCGCCGGCGCGTCCGTCCAAGACGCGATCGTCGCCAGCCGCGTGCGGATCGGCGCAAACGCACACATCGGCGCTCGCACCGTGATCGGGCACGACGTCGCGATCGACGACGGCGCCCAGATTCCGGAGAATTCGCGCCTCGTCGCTGAGGGAGTGCCGACCGCCTAGCCTAGCAACCGGCCGACCTGTTTGCAACTAATTGGGCCGGGGTAGGACTCAAGAGAACGCGGGGTTCTCAAGACCCCAAGGAGTCCGTTTTCGTTTGGTCATTTCATCTCACGCGATTGGCGTCGTTGAGCCGCCGAGGACGCTTTTTATGGGGAGCTATCCTCCTCGTGAGTGCGGAATCGCGACGTTCACGCGCGATACCGTCGATAGCTTCGACCAGCGCTTCGATACGAAGAGCGAAATCGTTGCAATCGACGAGCCGGGTGGCGAGATGCGAATCTATCCACCGGAAGTCGTCGCGCGATTGGTGGAAGAAGATCGCAGCTCGTACGCCGACGTCGCCGCGATCGTCAACGCGCATCCGTGCGAGCTCTTCAACGTGCAGCACGAGTACGGACTCTTTGGCGGGGAAGACGGCGAGTGGTTCGTCGACATGCTCGCGGATCTCACGAAGCCGACCGTCGTTACGCTGCACACCGTCTTACCGGAGCCGAACGACCATCATCGCGCCGTCGCGCAAGCAATCTGCCGCCGGTCGACTGCCGTCGTCGTCTTATCGCAGACGGGCAAAGATATTCTGACGCAGCGCTACGGCGTCGCGCCCGAGAAAATTCACGTGATCCATCACGGCGTCCCCGACGTTCCGTTCCGCTCCACCGATACGGCGAAAGCTGCGTTCGGGATCGGTCAGCGCATGGTGATCTCGACATTCGGGCTCATCAGTCGCGGCAAAGGCCTCGAATTTGCCATCGAAGCCATGCGCAAGGTCGTCAAATCGCATCCGGAAGCGCTCTATCTCGTGCTGGGGCAAACGCATCCCGTCGTGCGCCGGCACGAAGGCGAGTCGTATCGCGAGTCGTTGACGTCGATCGTCGCCGAGCACGGTTTGCGCAACAACGTTCAATTCGTCGATCGCTATCTCGACTTTCCCGAGCTCGTCGAGTATTTGCAAGCGACCGACATCTATCTGACGCCGTACCTCAACCCGACGCAGATTGTCAGCGGTACGCTCGCCTATGCACTAGGCATGGGCAAAGCGGTCGTCTCGACGCCGTACCTGTACGCCGAAGAGCTGCTCTCGCATCATCGCGGTTTCTTGGTTCCCTTCCGCGAGCCCGAACCGATCGCGAATGCAGTGATCGCGCTCCTCGACGATCCCGCGCTGCGACGCGCCACCGAACGGCGCGCGTATCGCTTCGGACGTAAGATGACGTGGCCCAACGTCTCCTTTGCGTACGGTAAATTGTTCGCACAGCTTGCGCCGGCGAAAAACGCAGAGAAGGAGCTCGCGACGTCGGCATAGGGCCGGCACGCATGCGAAAGTACCCGGTCCTCGATCATCTGGTGACGCTCACCGACGACGTCGGCGTCATCCAGCACGCCGTTCACGACGTTCCCGCGCGTTCGACCGGCTATTGCACGGACGACATCTCCCGTGCGTTGATCGTCGCAATCGGCGCGTCTGCAAATCCCGAGCTGCACGACACGGCAGTGCAATTGGCGGAGCGATATCTCGCTTTCTTGTACGACGCGCAGCTTCCCGACGGACGCTTTCACAACTTCATGGGCTACGATCGGCGCTGGCTCGATATCGTCGGCACGCAAGATTCGTTCGGTCGCGCGCTGTGGGCGGTCGGTTTCGGCATGCGTTATGCGCCGCGCGATTCGTGGCGCCGCGTGTGCGGGGTCATTTTCGAACGCGCGTTCGCCGGGTTAGCGACGCTCGAATATATCAGATCGCGCGCGTACGCGGTCGTTGGAATGGTGCACGCATACCTCGGCGGCGACCGGGCTGACGCGGCGCTCGCACACGCGATCCGCTGCGAGGCAGAGGCACTTGCTCAGGCCTTCGAGCAAAACGCCGACGCAGACTGGCGCTGGTTCGAACCCGTCATGACGTACGACAACGCGCGACTCCCGGAAGCGCTATTGCGCGCCGGTGCGTCGCTCGATGAAGAGCGGTTCGTGCGCATCGGCCTCGACGCGCTGCGCTTCTACGAAAACGTCACGATCGAGGACCGCATATTCGTGCCCATTGGAAACCAAGGGTGGTATCCCCGTGGGGGAAGCCGAGCCCGATTCGGCCAGCAGCCGCTCGAAGCAGCAGCGATGGTCGATGCCGCGCTCTGCGCCGCCGACATAAGTCGCGACCCCCGCTATGACGCCTTGGCGGACCTCGCCGGGGATTGGTACTTCGGCCGGAACTCTTTTGGGGCACTAATGGTTATGAATGGGGGCTGCCGCGACGGTATCGACGACCATGGAATCAGCACCAATATGGGTGCAGAATCCACGCTCGCCTACCTCTCGAGCGCGATTGCATTGGCCGAGCCGCGCGCGGAACGCCTTCGAATCGCGCGCTAGCGTCGAGGCCACGGGGCCTGGCGCGTCGAATTAGTTACGGTGATGATCGTAAAAACTGAAGAGCTGAATAGCGTCCAAACAGCGGCCGTCGAACAAACCGACGGCCCTTGTCTGATATTCGCGGGCGCAGGCAGCGGAAAAACGCGCGTGCTTACGCACCGCATTTCGTATCTTCTTGAAAAGAAGAAAGTATTTCCCGATCGCATTCTCGCGGTCACGTTCACGAATCGAGCCGCAGGCGAGCTGAAAACCCGCCTCACGCGGATGGTCGGCGACGCCGCTGACGATCTGTGGACCGGCACCTTCCACTCCGTTTGCGTGCGCATGCTGCGCCGCGACGGCAAGAAGGCCGGCATCTCGTCCAACTTCGTGATCATGGACGAAACCGACCAACGCCAGATCCTCAAAGACGTCTTGCACGATCTCAATTACGACGAGCGCCAGATGACGATCGGCCAGGCCCTCTCGGAGATCAGCAAAGCGAAGAACGCACTGTTGACGCCGGATCAGTACGAGACGCAGAACGCTTCCTTCGTCGGCGAGCGCTACGCAAACGTCTATCGCGAATACGAACGCCGCCTTGCCGAAAGCAACGGGCTCGATTTCGACGACCTGATCATCCGGACGATCCGGCTCCTCGAGGCGGATGAAGACGTCCGTACTCGTTATCAAAACAAATTCCGCTACATTCTCATCGACGAGTATCAGGACATCAACTTCGCGCAGTACAGGCTGTGCGCGATCCTGGCCGACGAGCATCGGAATATCACGGTCGTCGGCGACGACGATCAGTCGATCTATTCGTGGCGCGGCAGCGACTACAAGATGATTCTCAACTTCGAGCGCGACTTCAAAGGCGCGAAGGTCTTCAAGCTCGAGGAGAACTATCGTAGCACGGAGGCGATCTTAGAAGCGGCAAACGAGCTCGTCGAAAAGAACGAGTCGCGTCATCCGAAGAAGCTCTTCACGAAGCGCTCCGCCGGCGAAAAAGTCACCGTCTACGGCGCGGAGAGCGAACGCGCCGAAGCGCGCTACGTTATCGAGAAGGTCAAGGAACTCGTGCACGATGGCGCGTCGTATCGCGACGTCCTCGTGCTGTATCGGACGAACGCGCAGTCGCGCGTCTTTGAAGAAGCGATGCTTGCGGAAGGCATTCCCTATCGCGTCGTCGGCGGCGTCGGTTTCTACCAGCGCGCCGAAATCAAAGATATGCTTGCGTACCTCCGTTACGTCGTAAATCCGTCGGATGCCGTCGCATTCCGCCGGATCGTCAACGTTCCGCGGCGCAGCATCGGCCAGCAAACCCTCGCGTCGCTCGTCGACGCAGCCAATACGGCGGGCATCTCGGTCGGTCAGGCCATCTTCGATCGCGATCTTTTGCGTCGGGTCGTGCCGAAGAAGCAGCGCGAGCTGGAACGCTTTGCCGAGCTGATCGAAAGCCTGCGCGAGCGCCGCAAGACGTTCTCGATCTCCGACTTGCTCGTTGCCGTGATGGAAGAATCCGGCTACGTCCGCGAGCTGCGCGCCGACGATTCGGTCGAAGCGCGCGGGCGTTTGGAAAACCTCCAAGAGCTCATCGGCGTTGCCCGCGATTATGAAAGCGGCGACAGCGCCGGATCGCTCGAGGACTTCCTCGCCAACGTTGCGCTCATCAGCGATCTCGATGCGCTCGACCCGGAAGTCTCGTACATCACGCTGATGACCATGCATTCCGCCAAGGGTCTCGAGTTCCCGATCGTGTTCATGACCGGCCTCGAAGAAGGCGTCTTCCCGCACACGCGTGCGCTGACCGACAACGAGCAGCTCGAAGAAGAGCGGCGCCTCGCGTACGTCGGCGTGACGCGCGCGATGGATCGTCTCTTCCTTTCATATGCGATGCGGCGTTCGCTCTTCGGGAACACGTTCTCGCATCCGAAATCGCGGTTCATTGAAGAGATGCCGTCGCTCGAGCACATCGGCGTCGTGCAAAATGTCGCCCGGCCCCAAGGCGGTCGCTGGCGCGAAGTCGCGATCCACGAGAGCGCCGGAGCCGGCATCAACATGAACCTCAAAGCCGGCGACAAGGTCCGTCATCCCAAATGGGGTGAGGGCACCGTCGTCGATGCGGTCGGCGCCGGCGGCGATGGGCTTCTGACCATCAACTTCCCGAACGTCGGGCAGAAGATGCTGATGCTCAAGTACGCACCGCTCGAGAAAGTCTAAAGCTCCATAGCAGCCATCAGGGTCGGCGTGGCCGGTGCGCTCGGGAAGATGGGGCGCATGGCCTGCGCCGCCATTTCCGCAACGCAGGATTTGGCGTTGGTCGGCGGCTTCGCGCGTCGCTTCGGCGGCGAGCGGGTCGGCGCTCACGTTGAAGGCGTTCGCGGCGACGCGCTGCTCTACGACGATCTCGCGGCCTTCGTCGCGCAGCGGCCTGACGTCGTCGTCGACCTCACGGTCTACCCGATCTCTCGCCAGGTTGCCCAGAAAGCGATCGAGTCCGGCGCTTGCGCCGTCGTCGGCGCAACCGGATGGCCCGACGCTGACGTTAGAGCTTTTCAAGACGCGGTGGCAGGCGCGAAGCTGGGCGCGATGATCGTCCCGAACTTTGCAGTCGGTGCGGTCATGCTCATGCGGCTCGCCGAGATCGCGGCGCCGCACTTCCGCGGCGTTGAGATCATCGAGATGCATCACGATCAGAAGAAGGACAAACCGAGCGGAACCGCGCGTCTCACGGCGCAGCGGATCGAACGTGCTGCGCCGAAACTCGGCGTGGTGCCGATCCACAGCGTGCGGCTTCCGGGGCTCGTCGCGCATCAGAGCGTTCTGTTCGGAACGACGGGACAAACGCTCGAGCTGCGGCACGATTCGCTTGCGCGCGAATCGTTCGCCGACGGAATTCTGCTCGCGATCCGTAACGTGCGTCAGCACCCGGGTCTGACGATTGGGCTCGACGCGCTGCTCTTCGGAGACTCCGCGCCGTGAAATTGGGCGTCATCGGTGCGACCGGCGTCGTCGGCGCAACCGTCCTGCGCGTGCTCGAAGAGAGACGCGTTCCAATCGACGAGCTGCGCGCATATGCATCGCGCGATCGCGACGTCCCCGTGCGCTTCCGCGACCGCGACGTTCCCGTGTTTGGGGCGACCCTCGAGAGATTGCGTGCCGACGCAAACGACGTCGTCGTCTTTGCGAGCAGCGACGACGCGAGCGCCGAGCTCGCGCGTGCCGTCGTCGAGGCGGGTGCCGTCGTCATCGACAACTCGTCGACGTTCCGTATGGATCCGGGCTGTCCGCTCGTGATCCCCGAGGTGAATCCTGAGGCGGTCCGTCCCGAGCACCGCATTTTCCCGGTCGGGAATTGCACGGCAATCATTTTGTGCGTGGCGCTTGCGCCGGTCGCGAAAGCCGCCGGACTGCGCGCCGTGCGCGTCGCGACCTATCAGGCCGTCAGCGGCGCAGGCCGTGCGGGGCTGGAGACGCTCGACGCCGAGGAGCGCGGGGGTCATCCGAACGGAACGTTTGCCGCACCGATTTTCCGCAACGTCGTTCCGCAGATCGGGTCGTTCGACGCGTTCGGTGATTCCGGCGAAGAAAAGAAAGTGATTCTCGAAACGCGTAAAGTGCTTGGTCTCCCGAACTTGCACGTTGCCGCGACAACCGTGCGCGTTCCGGTGCGACGCGCGCATAGCGAAGCCGTGTTCTTCGAAACCGAGCGTCCGGTGACGCGCGAAGATTTAGCCCGCGCCTTCGATGCGGCGGCGGGAATCGTCTATCATGCCGATGGCATCGTGACGCCGCTCGACATCGAAGATACGGACGACGTGCACGTCGCCCGCTTACGGCCGGAAGCCGATACCTTGCGCGACGAAGGCACTGAGGGTCGCAGGTTCCAGATGTGGATCGTCGGCGATCAGCTGCGCAAAGGTGCGGCCACGAACGGCGTGCAGATCATCGAGCTGCTGCTCGAGAAGGGCGTGCTGCGCGCCGGCGCGCGAGCATCATGACTCCACCGAAGGTCATCGTTCAAAAATTCGGCGGCTCGTCGCTCGCGACGCCGGAGCTCCGCGAGATCGCTGCTTCGCGCGTGCTGGAAGCGCGAACGCGCGGTTTTGCGCCGGTCGTCATCTGCTCGGCGATCGGGCGTAGCCCCGATCCGTATGCCACCGACACGCTCGTATCAATGCTCGGCCCGGCGCGCAGCACCCCGAACCGCGATCTCATGCTTGCGGTCGGCGAGCTGATCTCGTGCGCGATCTTCGCCGAGCTCTTGACGTCGTGGGGCGCCGAGGCGCAGGCGATGAGCGGCGCGCAGGCCGGGATTCAAACCGACAGCACCTGGTGCGATGCGAATATCAGGAAAGTCGATCCGCGCAATCTCGTGCGCGCCATCGTCAACAACGTCATCCCGGTCATCGCGGGATTTCAGGGAGCCGACGCAAACTCGGCGATGACGACGCTCGGACGCGGAGGCAG
>JBOHTT010000227.1:0-14497 GCA_050733775.1 Vulcanimicrobiaceae bacterium | reverse complement strand
CAGTAACTTAGCGCGTTCTCGTAAAGGTCCCTCAATTGCTCGCGTGACGTCGACAGCGGGGCGTTATTGATGAGGCCTTTCTGCGGGAAAGAGCCGTCCGTCAACGATTCCAGATCGTCGCGATCGTAGCCGACCGCGCGCAAGCCGTTAGGAATCCCGGTCGCCTGCATCAGCTCGATGATGCGCTCGCTGATGACTTCGCCGGCGTCGGAAGCGCCGGCATCGCGAACGTCCGCACCAAGGTTTTCCGCTGCTTCGAGATGCCGCTCCGGGCAAGCCGGAGCGGTAAAGCGGAACACCGCCGGCGCGTTGAGGATCACGGACATCCCGTGCGGGATCATCGCTTCCTTCGGGCTGTACCCCGGAGCGCGGAAAGTCTTCACGAGCCCTGACACGGCGTACGACATGCCGTGCGGCAAATGGCAGCCCGCATTACCGAATGCGATGCCGGCGAGCATCGCGGCGAACATCATGCGCTCGCGCGCTTCATCGTCATTCGCATCTTTGACCGCGCGAACGATGTGCTCTCCAAGAATCGAGAGCGCGCTGATGCAACCGACGTCGCTGTACGGGTTCGCTCCCTGCGAGAGGGGACGCGCAACGCCTTTGGCCACGCGCGCGCGACGCGAATAGGGAATGGCGGTGTATGACTCCAGTGCGTGGCTGAGCACGTCAAAGCCGCTGCACGCGACGACGGTCGGGGGCAACGTCTTCGTGACATCCGGATCGATGACGCCGATTGACGGGCGCAATTCGCGGGCGCGAATGCCCGTTTTGGCGTTCATCTCGAGGTAATCGAAAATCGCGATCCCCGTACACTCGCTCCCGGTTCCCGACGTCGTCGGACATGCGATATGCGGCCGCAGCGGACCGGGCACGGGCTTTCCGCCGCCGATCGGCGTGTTGACGTAATCCATGAATTCGGCGGGATAGGTCGAGTAGAGATCGGCGGCTTTCGTCGTGTCGATCGTGGAACCGCCGCCGATGGAGATGAAGCCGTCGACATTCGCATCAACCGCGAACGCCGACGCTTTCTTGAACGAGACGTCCGTCGGTTCGACCGTGACTTCCGTATAGAGCGCCGTATCGACGTTGGCGTCTCGCAGCGCGTTCAGCGCCTTCGCAACGAACTCGAACTCACGCAAATGGGGATCGACGAAGACCGCTGCGCGTCTCATGCCCAGGGCCTTTGCCGCCTCACCCAGCTCGTTCAGAATTCCGCGCCCGTACTTGATGCGTGCGCCGTCGACCTCGAATCCGTAATCTCCGGTGGCAGTCGGCGCATAGTGCTCGTGTTGGCAGCAAATCATAAGGGTCGCCTTCGCGTTGATTTTTGGGGCATCCTATATCTGAAGGAGGAAGTTTCCGCGACGCTGCAACCGATTATGTATGGCTGATTTGAGTTACGACGACGTCCGCAAGATCATCGCAATTCTGGACGCGTCGACGCTCGACGAGATTCATGTCGAGCTGGGCGATTTCAAGCTCGACGTACGCCGCCGCACGGCAGGCTCGCCCGCGCCCGCTGCGCCGGCTGCGACAATTCCAACAGCTCCTTCGCCGGCGCCCGCGCCCGCGCCGGCTGCTGCCAGCTCGCAGCCGGAGCGCAGCAAGGACGGCGCAGGACTGAAACCAGGGCAATTCGCCGTGACGGCTCCGATGCTCGGTACCTTCTACCGGGCGCCTGCTCCCGATGCGCCGCCGTTTGCCGACGTCGGCCGGGTCGTGGAGGCCGACGATCCACTCTGCATCATCGAAGTCATGAAGCTCATGAACACGATCAAAGCCGAGCGGCGAGGCCGCGTCGCAGCGATTCTCGCAGAGAACGCGACAATGGTGGAGTTCGGGCAAACGCTGATCGTCTTCGACCCGATATGATCCACCGAGTTCTCGTCGCGAACCGCGGCGAGATCGCGGTTCGCGTGATCGCTTCGTGTCGCGCATTCGGCGCTGGGGCAGTTGCCGTGTATTCGGATGGCGACCGCGAGGGGCTTTGGACGCGCATCGCCGATCGGGCCGTCTGCATCGGGCCTGCGCGCGCAAGCGACAGTTACCTCAACGCACGCGCACTCGTTACGGCAGCGAAGCTGACCGGATGCGATGCAGTTCATCCCGGATACGGTTTTCTTTCGGAGAACGCTGCGTTCTCCGCACTTTGTGCGGATGAAGGTTTGACGTTTATCGGACCGACTGCCGACGGGATTGCAAAAATGGGAAACAAGATTGCTGCGCGCCGCCTCGCGCAAAGCGCCGGCGTTCCGACTGTTCCCGGTTCCGAGGGGCGGTTGCTCGATTGGCAAGAAGCGCGCGGCATCGCGGAGAGCAGCGGTTATCCGCTCTTGCTCAAAGCGGCAGCAGGCGGAGGCGGTCGCGGAATGCGCGTCGTCCGCTCCGCTGACGCATTGCAAGGAAGTTTCGCCGAAGCACAAGCAGAGGCCCGAGCCGCCTTCGGTGACGACTCATTGTACGCGGAGCGTTTCCTCGAAGGCGTCCGGCATATCGAAGTCCAGATTCTCGGCGACGGTTCCGGGAACGTCGTGCATCTCGGTGAACGCGATTGCAGTTTGCAGCGGCGCTCGCAAAAACTGCTCGAGGAAGCTCCGGCGGTCGCCGTGCCCTCCTCCGTTCGGAGCGAGCTCTGCAACGCCGCAGTCGAGCTTGCGCGTTCGATCGACTACCGCAGCCTCGGAACGATCGAATTCGTATACGAGCCGTCGACCGAGCGCTTTTACTTCTTGGAAATGAACACGCGAATTCAGGTCGAGCATCCCGTTACCGAGATGATCACCGGTCTCGATTTGGTCGCCGAGCAGCTCCGCATTGCCGGCGGCGATCCGTTGCGCATCTCTCAAGAGGATTTGGCGATCCACGGCCATGCAATCGAATGTCGAATCAACGCCGAGGATCCGCAGCGCGACTTCCATCCCTCGCCCGCACGCATCACGACTTGGACTCCGCCGCGCGGTCCCGGCGTGCGACTGGACACGCATGCCTATGAAGGCTACGCGATTCCGCCTTTCTACGATTCGATGATCGCCAAGCTGATCGTGCACGGCCGTACCCGCGAGGAAGCGATCGAACGGGCGCGAGCCGCACTGCTCGCGTTTCGCATCGAGGGGCCGAAGACCACGTGCGCGTTCCATGCCCAGCTGCTCGCCGACCGCCGCGTCCTCGAGAATCGCACCGACACGAAGTGGATCGAGCGCGAATATCTTCCGGAGGTTTACGCCAAAGCTTCATAATGCGAACGATCAAATTTATCGACACCACGCTGCGCGATGCGCACCAATGCCTGTGGGCGACGCGGATGACAACCGCGATGATGCTACCCATCGCCGGCGACCTCGATCGTGCCGGATTTGAGGCAATCGACCTCGAGGGTGGCGCCGTTTTCGATGTTTGCGTTCGCTACCTGCGCGAAGATCCGTGGGAACGGATGCGCATAATGAGCCAAGCGATCGCGCGCACGCCGCTCATCATCATGACGCGCGGGCAGAGTCTATTTACGTTTGAATTTTTTCCCGACGACGTCGTCGAGCTGACGGCACAACGGATCGCGGCAAACGGCATTCGCTATCACACGCCCTACGACGCCCTGAACGACGTGCGCAATCTGATCGTTCCGGTTCGTGCTGCTAAAGAATCCGGACTTTACGTCGATGCCGGCGTCGTCTATACGCTGAGCCCGGTCCATACGGACGACTATTACGCGAAGAAAACGCGCGAAATCGTCGCACTGGGCGTCGATGCAGTCTTTTTGAAAGATCCGAGCGGCCTCTTGACGCCGGAACGTGCCAAGACGTTGATTCCCGCTCTACGGGAAGCCGTCGGAAGCCTTCCTCTTCAGCTGCATACGCATTGCCTCACCGGCCTTGCGCCCGTCGCGGCGCTGCAGGCGATCGAGAGCGGGGTCGACGTCGTGCACACGGCCACGTCGGTATTGGCAAACGGTGCGTCGCAGCCGTCGACGGAATGGGTCGCGCAAAACGCGCAGCGGATGGGATTCGGCGTCGATCTCGACCTCGACGCTTTGCAGCCCGTTCGCGAGCACTTCCGTTACGTCGCGCAGCGCGAAGGAAAGCCGCTCGGAAAAATTGCGGAATACGATCCTTTCCACTACGAGCATCACGTGCCCGGCGGCATGATCTCCAATCTTCGAAGTCAGCTGCGCGACATGGGGATGGAGAGCAAGCTCGAGGCGATCCTCGAGGAAATGGCGCAAGTCCGTAAGGATCTTGGATATCCGATCATCGTGAGTCCCTTCGCCCAGTTCGTTGCGACCCAAGCGACGCTCAACGTCATCGGTGGCGAGCGCTACAAGACGATTCCCGACGAAGTGCGGCGCTATATCCTCGGCTATTACGGCGAGCTCGCTGCGCCGGTCGAGCCGAACCTCTACGACCGCGTTACCCAAGGCGAGAACGTGGTGACCGAGCGTCCCGGCGATCTGCTGCCGCCGACGCTCGAACGAATTCGACAGGAACGCGGACCCTTCGATTCGGACGACGATCTGCTGCTCGCCGTCTTTTACAACGATGAGCAATATCGCGCGCTCAAAGCCGCCGGCCCGATCCAGCGCGCGTACGCCGTCGAACGCAATCCGCTGCTGACGCTGCTGCGGGAGCTGGGTGCCCGCGAGGACATCGCTTCGATAAGGTTGGTGAAGTCGTGATCGAGATTCTCGGTGGTGCTCGTACGCCGATCGGCAA
This sequence comes from Vulcanimicrobiaceae bacterium, assembly GCA_050733775.1. GTDB lineage: Bacteria > Vulcanimicrobiota > Vulcanimicrobiia > Vulcanimicrobiales > Vulcanimicrobiaceae > JAFAMS01. Next base: position 9,788 of record JBOHTT010000227.1, on the reverse strand, counting down.
ATTCGGAGGCGCGATGCAGAAATTGCGCGCACGGGATATCGGCGCGCATGCCGTACGCGAAGCGCTGGAAAAGACGGGCGTGGCGCCGGAGAAGGTCGACCTCGCCGTCGTCGGATTGGCGCGCCAGGCAGGCAACGGTCCGAATCCCGGGCGTCTCATCGGCGTCGGCGGCGGTTTGCCGTACACGACGCCCGCATACACGGTTCAGCAAGCGTGTCTTTCCGGAATGCTCGCCGTCATCAGCGGTGCGCAAGCGATCCGAACCGGCGACGCGAGCGTCGTTCTTGCGGGCGGCGTCGAGCACATGTCGAGTGTCCCGCATCTTTCCTTCGACGTGCGCTGGGGTGCGCGAATGGGCAAGGCCGAGCTCGTCGACGCGATGTTCGCGGACGGTTTCATCGATCCGATGTGCGGCAAACACATGGGAAAACTGTGCGACGAGCTGGCCGCTCGTTACGGTATCTCGCGCGAAGCGCAGGACACGTACGCGCTCGAGAGCCAGCAGCGGTGGGTCGCGGCGCGTAAGAGCGGCGCGGACGATGCGATTATTGCGCCGCTACCCTCGGTGCTCGAGGTCGACGAAAACCCGCGTCCCGATTCGACGCTCGAAGCCCTCGCGAAACTGAAGCCTGCATTCGATCCGGCCGGTAGCGTCACTCCGGGAAATGCATGTGGACTTGCGGATGGCGCCGCTGCCGTTCTGTTCGCGTCTTCTGAGGCGGCGCGGGGAATCGGCGCGCGACCGAAAGCGCGCATCCTTGGAACTGCGATTGCAGCGATCGATCCGGAGGATTACGCAATCGCTCCGGTTGCCGCGACGAAAAAACTTCTCAGTGAGATCGACATGACTATCGATCAATTCGATTACGTCGAGATCAATGAAGCGTTCGCGGCACAGATGCTCGCCTGCATCCAAGATCTCGGTGTGTCTCGCTCGCAGGTGAACGTCTGGGGCGGCGGCATCGCGGTCGGACATCCGATTGGAATGTCGGGCATCCGCGTAATTCTCAACGCCGTGCATCAGCTCGAAACGCTCGGCGGCCGCTACGCATTGGCCGCGATTTGCGGCAACGGCGGCCAGGGTGCGGCGATCGCGCTCGAGCGGGTCTGACAACCGCGGAACCAGGACGGAACCCCCTCGGCCCGAACATGTCCGTACCGGTATAGTCCGGTGTTTACCGGGAGGGGAGTTATGGCACGATCGGCTCCAGGAACGAGCAATATTCGGCTCGTTGCGCTTGCCAGTACCGTGGGCACCACTGTGGAGTGGTACGACTTTTTCCTATTCAATTCGATGGCGGCGCTCGTTTTCAACAAGCTGTTTTTTCCGCAGTTCGACCCGTTAATCGGAACGCTTCTGGCGTTCACGATTTCGTTCGTCGGTTTCCTTGCGAGACCAATCGGCGCAATCGTCTTCGGACATTTCGGCGATCGACTCGGCCGCAAGAGCATGCTGATCTTGACGCTCGTCATCATGGGCGTCGCGACGTTCTTGATCGCGTTCTTGCCGACGTACGCGAGCATCGGTCGCGCGGCCGCGGTTCTCTTGCTCTTGCTCCGAACGCTGCAAGGTTTCGGTCTGGGCGGAGAGTGGGGCGGCGCCGTACTGATGTCGGCAGAGCATGCCGGCGACAAGGATCGCGGATTCTATGCGAGCTGGCCGCAAGTCGGCGTTCCGGCCGGTCTCGGTCTCGGTACGCTGGTTACGGCAATTCTCACCAAAGGCATGTCGCCGGACGCATTCTTGGCATACGGCTGGCGAATCGGCTTCCTGTTCAGCGCCTTGCTCGTCGTCATCGGCATCTATATCCGCATGCGCATTCTCGAGACGCCGTTGTTCGAACAGGTGCAGAAAGAGAACAAAGTCGCTTCCGTTCCCCTTACCGAATTGATACGCGGCTACGGCACGAACGTGCTTTTGGGCATGGGCATCCGTTACATCGAGGGCGTCGGGTTCAACATTTACGCAGTCTTCGTGATCGCGTACATGGCGGGCACGCTGAAATATCCGCGGACGGACGTACTCAATGGCGTCACGATTGCATCGCTCGTGATGATTTTCTTCATCCCGTACTTCTCGAAGCTGTCGGATCGTATCGGCCGGCGCAAGGTATTCGGCGCCGGGGTGATCGTGACGGGATTGCTCGCGTATCCCGCCTTTTGGATTATGGGCCAAGGTATGCCGTGGGCGACCCTTGGCGTCATCATCCCGTTCGGCATCGCGTACGCCGCCATCTACGGGCCTGAGGCGGCGTTGTTCAGCGCGTTGTTCGACACGCGCGTTCGCTACACGGGCATCTCGATCGTGTATCAGGCGTCGGGTATCTTCGCCAGCGGCGCAACGCCGATCGTCGCGACGGCGCTTCTGACAAAGGGCCATGGGACGCCGTGGCTCGTTGCCGGCTACATGGTAATCGTCGCCGCGATCAGCTTCATTTCGCTGATCTCGATGCGCAAGTTCTACATGCACCTGCCCGGCGAAGGCGCCGAAAGGTTAACGCCCGCCGCCCAAGGCGCCTAGGCAGCGGTCCTGTCTCGGTAGAAGGAACACACCGCGATGCGCTATCGACTCGCGGTGTTGTTCCTTTTGCTGGCCGCTCCGGCGATGGCCAAGAAGCCCCCTCCGCCTCCGCCTCCCGTCGAGATCGCGCTTCAGTGGAAGAGCGGAACGGTGCTCTTCCAGAAGACGGCTGTCAGCACCGTGCGCGAAGAGGTCACCGGCACGCATGTCATCTCCGCCGATTCGCTCGTCATGACGGGGCCGGGATCCCAAGGCGTGCTCGTCTACCCCGATTCCTCGCGCGTCGCGCTTGGCGGCGGAACGACCGTCCAAGTCGGCCGGTTTGCCCGGGCTCGAGACCACGCCGCGTCCACGACGATCGCCATCCCGCCGAGTGGCGGCGTGGTGCGTTTCGACGTCAACCACGCATCGTCGGGTGAATCCGACTTCGTCTTTACGACGTCGTTAGCCAGCATCACGGTGCGCGGAACCTCCGCCCTGCTCTCGGATGGAATCGGCGGCGATACGCTCACGTGCTTGATGTGCGAAGCCGGGGACGTCGTTGCGCGCCTCCGTGGCGCCGACTACGCCGTGCTCACCGGCGAGACGCTGCGCATCACGCCGTCGGGGCGCGTCACCATCGAGAAGACCCGCGACGACGTGCTCGCGACCTTTACTGCGACGGGGCTTTCAGTCGTGCTGCCGAAACCGGCGCCGACCCCCACGCCCCATCACTTCCATTTGCCGAAAACAAGATTGTAGTGGCCTCGATACCGCTCGAGACGCCGCTGGCGCGGCTGCTGGCGGTTACTCGAGATATCCTCGAAGCGGAAGACCTCGACCGCGGTTTGCATTCCATCGCTGCCGCGGTGAGCGACCTTTTTGGCTTCAAGTACGTCACGATCGTCGCCGCCGAAGACAGCGCCGCCCCGATGCAGCGTCGCGTGATGCTCGGCTGGCCCGAGTCGCTCACGCAAGAGCGCATCGGCGAGCGCGTTGGGCGTGACGAGATTCGCCGCATCCTCGAGCCGGAGTTCGAAGTCTTCGAAGCCTGCTATTTCATTCCAGCCGAAAGCGAAGCGGAATGGGACCGCGCAATATACTCCGGCGATCTGCCGAAAGACGCGCCGCGCGTCGCGGCGGATCTTTGGCACGAACGCGATTCGCTCACATTGGTCCTGCGCGACCGCGCCGGCGGAATGCTCGGTTATATGGGGCTCGACGGGCCGCACGACGGTTTGATACCGTCGCGCGACACGCTCCGCTCGATGCAGCTCTTCGTCAACCTAGTTGGTCTCGCGCTCGCCAACGCTCGGGCCCACGCTGCCGAAGTCGAGCATCGACGATTGCTGGAAGCGAGCCACGCCCAGCTGCGCTATGAAGCAACGCACGACGGCTTGACGCGTCTGCCGAACCGGCAACTCTTCGCGGAAGAATTAGACGGCACGATACGCGCGGGTATCGTCGAAGGCCGGACCTGCGCGGTCGCGTTCGTCGATCTCGACGAATTCAAGACGATCAACGATACGCTGGGGCACCTTACCGGAGACGTCGTCTTGCTCGCCGTCGCCGAGCGGTTGCGAGCGACAACGCATGGGCGCGACGTCGTGGCGCGCCTGGGCGGCGATGAGTTCGCGGTATTGTTCCGCGAGCGAGCCGACGTGCGCACGATCGAAGGCGACGTCGATCGCATGATCAATGCGATCATTCAGCCGATCGAACACGAAGGCAGCAAGGTTTTTGCGTCGGCCAGCGTCGGCATCGCGCCTCTCGAACGCAGGCATACGACCATTTCGGACGTCCTTCGAGAGGCAGATACCGCGATGTACTCCGCGAAAACGAACGGCCGCTCGCGACGCGCGCTTTACGATGCGGAAATGCATTCGCAATCGGCGCGGCGACTCTCGTTGATCAACGGTTTGCGCGATGCGATCGAATCGCAGCAGTTCTCGGTGGAATATCAGCCGATCGTCGCACTTGAAGACGAGCAGATGGTAGGCGTCGAAGCGCTTGTGCGATGGTCGCATCCGTCACTCGGCCGCGTTACTCCCGGCGAATTCATTCCGCTTGCAGAAGAAGTCGGCATCGTCGTACCGATCGGGCGCTTCGTTCTCTCCGAGGCGTGCCGGCATTACGGCGAGTGGCGAAAACTGCGCGGCGGTGCGCCGTTTGCCTTACACGTGAACCTCGCCGTTCAAGAAGTGCTGCAGCCGGACATCGTCGCCTTTGTCGAGCGTCTATTGCGCGAGCATGGGGTCCGGCCGTCCGAGCTGACCATCGAGCTTACGGAGCACGCCATCTTGCGCTCGAGCAATTTTGCCAACGCAGCGCTCGTCGGTCTGCGTGGACTCGGCGTACGGCTTTGCATCGACGACTTTGGAACGGGCTACTCGTCGTTGCGATACCTTCAAGAGTTTCCGATCGATGCGCTCAAGATCGACCGGTCGTTCATTCACGGTCCCGGCGGTGGATTGGGAAGCGAGCCGATCGTCAAGCTGCTCACGCAGCTCGCCGCTTCGTACGAAGTCGACGTCATCGCGGAAGGCGTCGAGCACAAGCGGCAAGCCGACGCGCTCTTACGTCTCGGCTGCCGCCACGCTCAAGGATTTCTGTTCGCGCCGTCGCTCGTACCGGAGCGGATCGCGGAAGAACTCGGGGCTACGCGGCAACCGGCGGAACCAGCTCGGGCGCGAGCGACGCAACGTCCATAAGCTCACCGCCCAGCAGCGATGCGGCAAGAAAGCACGCCTCGCAGCGAACGAAGAGTCCGAGAACCGGCTCCGTCGTCTCTTCGTGTACCCCCAAACAGTCCGGACACTGGTAGATTTCCATGGGACACCTCCGTCCAGGTAGCAGCATGGCAGAGCAAAATGCCATCTGTGTGACACTCCTGGTAAGCTCGTAGCCCAATCGTGAGCACCCAGCACGATCGCAATCTCCTGGAGCGCGGCGCAACCGCGCTACGGGCGGGCGACCTCGCCGCGGCGGAGCGCTTTTGCTCCGAGGTACTGGAACGCGCGCCCGGCGATGCCGAGGCGCTTAACATCATGGGCGCCATCGCCTTCACGCGCCAGAATTACACCGAAGCGGAACGTCTCTTCGCGCTGTCGGCTGCGGCGTCGCCGGAAAATTTGGGGCCGCTTTTCAACCTCGGAAAAGTGCTCGAGGTTCAGAGGCGCCTGAGCGACGCCGCCGCGGCCTACACGAAGATCCTTACGAAGCAGTCGGGGAATCACGAGACGCTTCTGCGGTTGGGCATCGTGCGCTATCAACAAGGCCAGATCGACGACGCCGCTACGGCATTCGAGCAAATTTTGTCTGACGATCCGGCTAACGAGACGGCGATGCTCAGCCTCGGCGTTGCGTACAACGCCGTCGGGCGCTACGAAGATTCGGTGCGGGAGCTTCGCGGATTATTGTCGCGTCATCCGGACCACGCCGAAGCGCGCCACGCCCTGGCAGATTCACTCTACGAAATGCATCGGGTCGAGGAAGCGGCAAACGTTTGCCGAGCCGCATTGATGGCCGATCGCAACGACGTGCAGGCGATGATTCTGCTGGGGCAAGTCGAGTGCGATCGCGGAAACTACACAGTTGCCGAAAAGTTGTTTCGCGCCGCCGCCGCGCGCGACGCAGAGCGATACGAGCCGCCGATGAATTTGGGGGTGTTATTCCAGCGTCTCGGGCGGCTCGAGGAAGCCTTGACGGAAGGTAAGCGCGCGTTGGATTTGGGTCCGTCCGAACCGCTCGCGCACGTCAATTACGGTATGGCATTGCTGCTGGGCGGTGATTTTGCCGCAGGTTGGTCGCAGTTCGAATGGAGAGCGGCCGATCAGAAGATGCGCGACCATTTTCCCTATCGTGGGCACTTGCCGCTCTGGACGGGCGAACGCTTCGACGGGACGCTGTTGATCGCGCGCGAACAAGGTCTCGGCGACTTCATCGCGTTCTCGCGGTTCTTTACACATGCGCGAGAGCGCGTCCAAAGGCTCGTCGTGGAAACTCCGCCGGAGCTCTACGAGCTCTACCGCGGAATTCAAGGAATCGACTGGCGCTCGGGGCGTTGCGATGCCGAAACGCTCGGCGACGTGCGGGCTCACGTGTCGTTGTGCAGCTTACCGTTCGTGCTCCGTACGGGCGCGGAAGTCGGCGTGAAAGTTCCATACGTGTCGGTGCCGCAGGTTCGGCGCGGGCGCTTTCGCGACGAGATGAAGGTAGCGAACGATGCATTTCGCGTCGGAATCGTGTGGGCGGGGAGTCCTGGGCATTTGCTCGATCGCTATCGCTCTGCCCCGACGCGCGCGTACGCGGCGCTCGCCGACCTGCCTGGGATTGCATGGTTCAGCCTGCAAAAGGGTGCCCACGAGCCGATGCGGACTTTACCGATCGTCGATTTGGCGCCGGAGTTAGGCGATTTTGCCGACACCGCAGCCGCGCTCGAAGAGCTCGATCTCATCATCAGCGTCGACACCGCGGTCGCACATCTCGCCGGTGCGATGGGAAAACCGATATGGCTGCTCAACGGATTCGGCAGCTATTGGCTGTGGCAGCTCGATCGTGCGGATTCGCCGTGGTATCCGACGATGCGTCTCTTTCGGCAACAGCGGCCGAACGATTGGACGTCGCTCTTCGACGAGGTTCGTCGAGCGCTCAAGGAACGAATTCAAGCGTAACGCCGAGGGCGGCGGCCGCCGGCACGATGATGCGCGTGCTTCCCGTCTGGCGACTGGGAATCTCACCTTTCGCAAGCGCGGCCGCCGTTTTCGCGAGATGAGCGCTGCGAAAGCCGAGCCCAACCATGGCTTCGTCGCGCGTCCCTAAATCGGGCGTGGCATCCGGAAACGCGCGCGCGACCTCGGAGCGCTGCATGATTTCGATCTTCACTTGGCCGGCATCAAGCACGCACGTCTCACCGTCGAGTCGCAAGCGAGTTTCACCGAACATCGTCGCAAAGACGGTGCCGAGCCGATGAGGGTGCGACGCCTGGATGACGACACGAACGATATCGACGACGGCGTTGTCGTGGTATTGCCATTCGGGGCGCCAAACGAGCTCCGGAGTGAAATGTTCGCAAAAATACGCGCGCGTCGAGCCGAACGTGTCGTCATCGAATCGTACGGTGCGAAAACGCGCTTCCATTTGTGCCCCGTTTGGTAAGCGAACTTGACGCGCCAAGGCGACGGGCGGCTGCGCCGTGAGACCCACCTTCGTCAGCTCCGCGGTAACGGTGTCCGCATCTTGCGCGCGAAACACCAGTCCGTTCAAGCCGATGGGATAGCGTTGCAGCTCCGGCCGTTTCATCGCTGCGCCCGCCTCCCAGCCTAATACCTCGAGGTACGTCGACGCAAAAATTGCGAGATGGTTCGAGGAGCCCAGGGTGTGGTGTCCGCGTGCGGACAAGGCAAAGCCGAGACGACGATACAGCGACGCTGCCTCGTCCAGTCGATTGCGAGCATCGATCACCGCGTGATCGAGAATAGGCTCGAACATCGTGGCAGGATATTCCGCAACCGCATCTATAGGACCTTAGGCCGATGAGTTTTGGTACGTCATTCGCCCTTACGACGCGCCCGACGATTATGGGACGTACCGCCGCCGTCGTCGCGGGGCACCAATTAGCAGCGCAAGCCGGAGTCCGAATGCTGCGCGAGGGTGGGAACGCGATCGATGCCGCGATCGCGACGGCAGCCGCCCTCGCAGTGCTCAAGCCGGATGCGTGCGGTATCGGCAGCGATTTGTTCTTGCTCTATCGCGAGGCAAAGACGGGCAACGTGTACGCACTCAACGCGAGCGGTCCGGCACCAAAGTTGGCAACTCCGCAAGCGTTTTCAGGCGGATCGATTCCGAATCTCGGATTGCGCGCCGCATCCGTGCCTGGGGCGGTCGATGCGTGGGAGCGCGCGCTCGGACGTTTCGGGCGCCGTTCGCTCGGCGAGGCACTCGCGCCGGCGATCGCCCTGGCAAAGGAAGGGATGCCGATCTCGGCGTTCTTTGCATCGACGCTCGAGAAAAACGAAAAGGCGCTCGAGCCGTTCGCCGCGACGCGGCGCGCATATTATCCGCACGGTCGTGCACCGCAGGCCGGTGAAGTTCTCGTCCAAGCCGATTTAGCACGTACGCTGCAGTCGATCGCCGAAGGCGGCGCGTCTGCGTTTTATCGCGGTCATTTCGCCGAAGCGTTGGATCGGCATTCGCGCGAAACGGGGGCGTTTTTGCGCAAAGAAGATCTCGCTTCATACGAGAGCGAGTGGCGGGAGCCGCTGCGTACGCGGTATCGCGGCTACGAGCTCATCGGACAGCCTCCCGTTTCCGTCGGCATCGCCGTGCTGGAGGCGATGCAAATCCTGGAGGAATTTGCGCTCGAAGATCTTGCCGACACGAGCCTCCAGCTCATTCATCTCGAAGTAGAGGCGACGAAAATCGCGATGACGGACGTGCGCGGCCACATCAGCGATCCCGCATTCGTGGGCGAGCGCGCGGTGCCGCTGCTGCTGGATGCTGCGCGCGCGAAGCATCGCGCCAAAAAAATCGATCCGGCGCGCGCGAGCGACTTCACCGCCGCCGAGCTGTTTGCGCGAGCGGGTACGGACACGAGCTACGCAGCCGCGATCGATTCGGACGGCAACGTCGTGTCCTTGCTGCAGAGCGTCTTTCACGTCTTCGGCTGCGGCGAAGTCATCCCCGGAACCGGTGCGCTCTTGAACAACCGCATGACCGGCTTCTCGCTCGATCCCGCTTCAGTCAACGTCCTCGAGCCTGGAAAACGGACGTTGCACACGCTGAATCCGCTCTTGGCGATCGCTCCAGACGGCAACGCGATGGCGCTCGGAACGCCGGGTGGTCCGAGCCAAGTCTACACGAACGTCTCTTTGCTGGTACGGACGATCGATTACGCGCAGGATTTGCAGCGTGCGATCGATGCGCCGCGTTGGTTCGTCACGCCCGCCGGCGAGCTGCACATCGAAACGGCGGTTGCGGACGACGTGCGCGAGCGCCTGACGGCAATGGGACATCGGCTCGTGTGCTTTCCACCGCACAGCGCCGCGATGGGCGGCGCCGGCATCGCGCGCATCAACGCAAACGGCGTGCGCGAAGCCGCCGCCGATCCTCGGCGCGAGACCTACGCCTTAGCGTATTAGGATCTCAGCGGCGCGATAACGGGGCCGAGACGTGCTTTATCGCGCACGGCCGTCACGGCGACATTCCTCGCTGCACCGCTACAAAAATTTCCCTCCAGGAAATTTTTGCTGCTGCTAAGGCGCTCGTCGCTCCTGGCCATCCATGGCCC
>JBOHTT010000226.1:0-25024 GCA_050733775.1 Vulcanimicrobiaceae bacterium | reverse complement strand
GAACGCGGCGGCGAACAAATCCAGCGCATCTTTGTCTTCACGCAATCGACCGACGACGTTTGAGACGATGTGCATCACGTGACTGTAGCGCTCGATTACCATGAGCTCGTCGACGTGCACGCTGCCGGTCGTGCAAACTGCACCGAGATCGTTGCGACCAAGATCGACGAGCATGACGTGCTCGGCACGCTCTTTTTCGTTTGCGAGCAACTCGAAAGCTATCGCATTGTCGGCTTCGGCATTTTCTCCGCGCGAGCGGGTGCCTGCAAGCGGACGAATGCGCGCCTGCCGGCCGTCGAGGCGCACGAGAAACTCCGGAGAGGCGCCGAACACGGCCTCGTTACCGTGCTCGATGAAGAACATATACGGCGACGGATTTCGCGTCCGTATCTGACGATAAAAATCGAACGCCGTGCCGCCCCGGACATTTGCGGAGAAACGAATGCCGACTTGGAGCTGATACGCGTCACCCTCGTAGATGGAGGACTTCGCTCGCTTGACGCGCTCGAGAAACTCGGTTTTGCTCAGCGATTGCGCGACCGGTCCTTCAGCGACGATCGGCGCCGGCACCGACGGCTTTGCAGCCAGAAGGCGCCGCACGTAATCCTCGAGACGCGCTCCGATCTCGTCTCGCTCTTCAACGGTTCGTGCCAATCCCATGAGCGTTGTCTTGTGGGTGAAGTGATCGAAGACGACCCACGTTCCAGGCACGAGAACCAGCGCGTCGGAGAATCCGACGTCGGCCGCGGGCTTTGGACCGATGCGCTCGAGCACGCGTGCCGCATCGTAGGTAAACACGCAAACCGCCGCTCCGGGAAACGGCGACTGCGCATCGACTTTATACCGGCGCAGCAATCTTCGGATCCCGTCGAGCATGTTGGGATCGTCGTTGAACGTCTGCGTCTCCAAGTAGTCGAGGCCGATCAGCGAGAACCGCGAGATTCGTTCGGTCCCCTCGACGCTCTCGAGCAAACAAGATCGCCCCGGCTGAGCCAGGGCGAGAAACGCCGAGATCGGCGTAATAGTATCGGCAACGAGCTCGCGAACGACCGGATGAAGACTTAGCGGTTCTGTTTGGGACTGCAGCATCGAGCTGCTAGCGCCTAGTCTTTGACGAGCTCGAGGATCGAAAGCTCTGCGGCGTCGCCGGGGCGAACGCGTGATTTGATGATGCGTGTGTAGCCGCCGGGCCGGTCCTTGAGCGTGGGTGCGATTTGATCGCAAAGCTTCTTCGTCACGCGCCGATCGAGCAAGTAAGCCGCCACGAGCCGACGCGAATGCAGGTCGCCGCGGCGCGCTTGCGTGATCAGCCGGTCGACGATTTTCGAGGTCTCTTTGGCCTTCGTGGTCGTCGTCTCAATCCGCTCGTGCAGGAAAAACGATGTCGCCAGATTCCGTAAGAGCGCCTTACGGTGTCCGTCCGTGCGCGAGAGACGCTTGTTCGCAATCTGATGCGGCATGTCGATCGTTCGTCGCTACGCCAGGCGGAGCGACAGTCCCCTTTCGTCCAAGACGGCTTTGATCTCGTCCAGAGATTTCTTGCCGAAATTCCGCATCTTGATGATCTCGTCTTCCGTCATGTCGAGAAGTTCTGAGACCTTCGAGATGCCCGCACGTTTCAAACAGTTGAACGAGCGGACGGAAAGGTTCAGGGTCTCGACCGGAATGTCCCATTCGGAGGCGGGTGCCGTCGCAACGGGTTTCTCTTCCGTCGAGAAGTCGATGAAGAGCTGCATCTGCTCCGTCAGAATCTGCGCAGCGGTCGTCAGCGCTTCATCCGGCGTAATCGAACCGTTGGTTTCGATCTCGAGCGTCAAACGATCGAAATCGACCGATTGGCCGACGCGCGTGTCATCAACGGTGAAATTGACCTTGCGAATCGGCGAGAATATCGAGTCCATCGGAATGAGGCCGATCATGTGCTCGACGTTGCGCTGGCGATCCGCGGTAACGTAGCCGCGATGCTTCTCCACGCCGATCTCCATCGAGAGCTTAGAGTCGCGCTTCGTCAGCGTGGCAACGTGATAATCCTGCTGCAAGATTTCGACGTCCGCGTCGGGCGTGATATCGCCGGCTGTGACCTCGCGCATCCCGGAAACGGAAAGCGTCAGCACTTTTGGCGAATCCGTGTTCAGCTTGATCGGCAGGCCCTTGAGATTCAGAAGCAGATTCGTCGTGTCTTCGACGACGCCGGGAATCGTCGAGAATTCATGCAACACGCCGTCGATCTTGACGTACGTTACGGCGGCCCCGGGAATTGAAGAAAGCAGCACGCGGCGAAGCGCGTTGCCGATGGTTATGCCGAAACCGCGCTCGAGCGGCTCGATAACGAATTTCGCATAGTTCTCACGACGTTCGCGAATTTCGATTTGTGCGCCCTGAGGAGTTTCGAGTACGGTCATACTCATGATGAGGGAGGGTTATCCTTTGTCGCTGCTTTCGTTATCCGCCGGTCTCACCTGAGGCCGACGATCGGACGTCTAGCAGCAGAGCGTCTCCGTCCAGAGACTATCGGGAATAATATTCTACGATGAGTTGCTCGTCCACGGGTGTGTCGATTTGCTCCCGGGATGGGAGCGAAAGCACCTTGGCCGATAGGTCGGCCTCGTTGAGGTCGAGCCACTCGGGATGGCGGCGGTTCCGTGCCGCCTCGGCGTTGGATTGGAACACCGTCGAGGCCTTGGACCGTTCCACGATCGTGATCACGTCGCCGGCGCGCACGATATAGGAAGGGACGTTGACCCGCCTTCCGTTCACGAGAAAGTGACGGTGCGTCACCAGTTGGCGCGCTTGCGCGCGCGAGCTAGCCAAGTTGATGCGATAGACGACGTTGTCGAGACGGCGCTCGAGCAGCTGGAGGAACGTCCGGCCGGTTTGACCCGGCACACGCGCGGCTTCCCGGAAGTAATTTTCAAACTGCCGCTCCTGCACGCCGTAGTACTTGCGCATCTTCTGTTTTTCGCGAAGCTGGCGTCCGTACTCCGAGATCTTCTGCCGTGCTTTGCCTTGCGTCTTTTGTCCCGGCGCCGTGCCTCGGCGCTCGACGGCGCACTTTTTGGATAGGCAGCGGTCGCCTTTGAGGAACAGTTTAATTTTTTCGCCGGTCTTGTTCGACGCGGTTTCGCGCCGGCAAATGCGGCAGACGGGTCCCGTATAACGTGCCATCTCGCGCTATACCCGGCGCCGTTTCGGCGGGCGGCAGCCGTTGTGTGGGATCGGGGTGACGTCCTTGATGACGGTGACCTCGAGTCCGGCAGCCTGCAGCGAGCGAATTGCCGCTTCGCGCCCGGCACCGGGCCCTTTGACGTACACCTCACACGACTTCATGCCGTGCTCCATCGCTTTGCGCGCGACCGCTTCAGCCGCCATCTGCGCGGCGAACGGCGTCGATTTCTTCGAGCCCTTGAATCCGAGATTGCCGGCCGACGCCCACGAAATCGTATTTCCGAGATTATCGGTAACCGTTACGAGCGTATTGTTGAACGAAGCGTGAATGTGCGCGACGCCGCTGCCGACGTTCTTGAACTCGCGCTTCTTTCGCGCTTTTTGTTGTTTCTTAACCGCCAATACCAGACTCCGTAGGGCGCAAAGACATGCTGGCTGCCCTGGGGCAGCCAACGTCACACTTTAACAAACAGCTGCGAGCGCTGTCAATGCGCGAGCCGGCCGCCTTCCTAATGAATTCCGGCCGTGAAGGGGTTGGGCGGCGCAGAGATGTCCGGCGCGGCGTTGTTCTCGCTGGCCGAGCTGCTAACGGCTGCCGCTTGGCCGGGGTTCTGGGTCGGCGCCGCGGCGGCCGCAGCGGCGCCGGGCGGCGGGGCCGCTCGGCCCGCATTCGGCGCAGCATAAATGAAGGGCGTGTCGACCGGTTGTCCAGGCGTCGGTGCCGCCTCTGCGGTCACGATCGCGACCGGATGCCCGCCGGACGCGACGACCACCGCTCCGAACACCGCAATTGCGAACGCGCCGCTCAAAACCGAAAGAATGATCCACGTGCGGCCACCCATCACACCCAGAATTGGGTGCCGCTACGTCTCCACCCCTTGGGGTCAGGGTTTCGCTTGCTCGCTTATCCGTTGTGAGGAGGTTCCGGCATTCGCTTGTGTCGCCGGGGCGGCCGCGGCAGATTGCGCCTCTGCCCCCGCCGGCGCTGATTGCGCCGAAATGTCATTCTGTACCGTTGGTGCGTACGCGGACGTGCCGCCGGTGTTGGTCGTCGAGGCTGCTGCTTTGTACGGCAGCTGACCGACTCCGGCGTTCACGCCGCTGCGCCATGCGACCATGAGCATCAAGACGAGTGCCAGTGTCGTCACGCCGGCGAGCGCATAGAACTCCCGCCCAGTCAGTTTGGCGAGCGGGTTCTCCCACTTGCCTCGGGTTTCGTCGAGGCTTGCGAGCCAAGTCGTGAACCGATCGATGAGTTCGCGGAGAGTAACCATTTGTGGCAGTCTACCCCGGCCGGGCGAGTGCCTATTCCCGCGACAAGACGGGAGGCGTATTGTGACCTGCATCGCAAGCGCCGCTTGTCAGCTGCCGAAAGCGCCTTTTGCCTCAATTACGGAGGCCCTTTCGTCGCGAACGGCCGCGCCGTCCTCAGGGGTGCGGCGATATGCGATCTCGAGCGAATTGCCGCTTGGATCTTTGAAAAAAACGGCGTAGTAACGCTCGTACGAATACGGGATTTCCGGTCCTTCGATGTCGCATCCGCCGGCGCGCTCGACGATTTTTGCGAGACGATCGACGTCCGCGGCTGTGTCGGCCGAAAAGCAAATCCGACTGTCGTTTGCGCGATGCAACGGATCTTCATGAATGCCGTAGAAGCGGCGTGACGCACCTTGTCGATGCGGTTCGTAATATTCAGTTGCGCCGTCGAACGCTTTGACCTCGGTAAGGCCAAGCTCGGGCATCAAGACGTCATAAAAACGTCTCGCGCTCGCAAGGTCGCGAACGCGAGCATCGATATGATCGTAACCGGCGAAGCCCTTTGACGGCGGCACGCCGAGACGCTACTTCTTGCCTCCGGCGCCAGCTGCTGCAGCTGCTGCTTTTTTCCGGCCGCCGACGGTCTTCTTCGGTCCTTTGCGCGTTCGCGCGTTTGTCTTCGTTCGTTGCCCACGCACCGGCAGACCGCGGCGATGACGCAGTCCACGATAGCAGCCGATATCCGTCAACCGTTTGATATTTGCAGCGACGTCGCGGCGAAGATCGCCTTCGACTTTGATGCCGATCGCGTCGATCTCGTCGCGAAGCTTGCGCTCGTCGGCTTCGGTAAGGTCCTTCACGCGCGTATCCGGATTGACGCCGGCCTTCTTGAGAATTCGCTGCGCGGTCCGTACGCCGATACCGAAGATGTAGGTTAGCGCGATCTCGATGCGCTTTTCGCGCGGAAGATCGACGCCTTCAATTCTTGCCATCAGCCTTGCACCTGTTTATGCTTCGGATTCGCCGTGCATATGACACGCACGCGACCCTCGCGACGAATGACTTTGCATTTTTCGCAGATTCTCTTAACGCTTGGTCTTACTTTCATTTTAATGGTGCTCCGCTTAAAGGTGCTCCGCCCCTGGCTCCGCACCCCCCGCGCGCTTCGCGCGGCGGGGCCCCCAGGCGTACTCGGCCCATCACCGTAGAACGACGTGCCGGGCATTATAGCTCCGGCCTCGCAACGACATGGTCGCCGATGGCATGAGTAATGATTGTAGCATTTTCGACATTATTTGTAACGGTAGGTGATGCGGCCGTGGGATAAATCGTAGGGCGACAGTTCGATGAGTACTCTGTCCCCGGGCAATATCCGAATGAAATTCATACGGATCTTTCCGGAGACGTGCGCCAGGACGAGGTGGCCGTCCGTGAGCTCGACGCGGAACATCGCATTCGGCAACGGCTCGACGATCGTGCCCTCGACTTCGATCGCCTCTTCCTTCGGCGTCGCCGTCGCCGCGGCGCGGGCTTCCTTCCTGCGACGCCGGTCAGGCCGGTTTCCTCCTCCGCGATGCGGACGTGCCACTTAGGCCGCCACCTCCTCCGGTGGCCTGTAGTGCACGACGTCCTCATGTTCGTACTTGTCGCGCAAGGTCAAAATCCGCGGGCCCTCGTCCGTCACCGCAATCGTGTGCTCGAAATGCGCGGCAAGCTTACCGTCTTCGGTAACGACGGTCCATCCGTCTTCCCGCGTTCGCACACGCCAGGTGCCCTCGGTGATCATCGGCTCGATTGCCAGCACCAAGCCGTTTCGCAGCTCGATGCCCGTACCGGCCTTTCCGTAATTGGGGACTTGCGGCTCCTCGTGCATTTTGGTTCCGATGCCGTGTCCCACAAGCTCGCGAACGACCCCGAAACCGTGTTTTTCGGCGTGGCGCTGTACTGCTGCGCCGATGTCGCCAAGGCGATTGCCGACGCGCATCTGTGCGATCGCGAGCATGAGACATTCTTGGGTGACGCGCATCAGACGACGGCCGGCCTCGGAAACATCGCCAATCGCAACGGTGACTGCGCTATCGCTCACGTAACCCTCGAGCGTCGATCCGATATCGATCGAAAGTAAATCGCCGTCGCACAGAACGTACGCACCCGGAATCGCGTGCACGACCTGATCGTTGACTGAGGTGCAGATGGATGCCGGATAACCGTTGTAGCCTTTGAACGTCGGAACGCCGCCCATCGAGCGAATCGATTCTTCGGCAATCCGATCCAGATCTTCCGTCGTCACGCCGGGACGCGCGGCTTCGATCAGGCGCGTCAACGTTTTCGCGGTAACCTTTCCGCTGCGCCGCATCAATTCGATTTCACGTGGCGACTTAATTGTAATCATTGTGGTGAGCCGGCGGTCCTCGATCGAAGCCGCTTCTCGATATTTGCTGTCACTTCAGCGATCGGTCTATCCGCGTTTATGAAAGTGAGCCGGTTTTTCGCAGGATCGCCGTAGTAGTTGACGAGAGGCGCGGTCTCTTTCTCGTAAATCGCCAGCCTCCGCCTCACCGTTTCAGGCTTGTCGTCATCCCGCTGAACGAGCGGCGTGCCGTCGTCGTCGTCGAGGTGATCGACCTTCGGCGGATTGAATTTGTCGTGGTAAACGCGTCCCGTCTTTGGATTCGACCAGCGGCCACCGAGCCGCTCGACCAGCAAATCCATGGGAATATCAAACAAGAGCACGCCGTAGGATCGGCCGCGCTTGCGAAGCAGCTCGTCGAGGGCCTCCGCC
Organism: Vulcanimicrobiaceae bacterium; assembly: GCA_050733775.1. GTDB lineage: Bacteria > Vulcanimicrobiota > Vulcanimicrobiia > Vulcanimicrobiales > Vulcanimicrobiaceae > JAFAMS01. Next base: position 17,820 of record JBOHTT010000226.1, on the reverse strand, counting down.
TGCGCCCGCGTGCGCGGGAATCCGTCGAACAGAACGTCGCCCGGCTTGTTCAATTCTTCCTCCACCATGTTGATGATGATGTCGTCGGGAACCAGCTCGCCTTTATCCATGAAGAGCTGAGCGAGCTTTCCGAGCTCCGTGCCGTCTCGCCGGTGAGCGCGCAGCATATCGCCGGTCGACACTTGCCTGAAGCCGAAGCGTTCCTGCAGTATCTGCGCCTGCGTTCCCTTACCCGCGCCTGGCGGGCCTAGAAAGATCAGGTCCATTACCGCTTGATGAAGCCCTTGTAATCGCGCATCGCGAGGCGCGCTTCGATCTGCGTCATCGTGTCGAGGGCGACGCCGACGATGATCAGCAAGGACGTCGAGCCGAGATAGAATGTCGTAACGCCGAGGCCGCGCTGCATGGTCGACGGCAAGACCGCCAAAACGCCCAAGTAGACGGCCGAGACCGTCGTAATCCGAAGCAGAATCTTATTGATGTAGTCGATGGTCGGTTGACCCGGACGAATGCCCGGGATAAAGGAGCCGCTCTTCTTCAAGTTGTCCGCAATGTCTCGCGTATTTACGACGATCGCGCTATAGAAGAACGTGAACATGACGACCAGCACGAAATAAACAGCGTTATACAGGAACGAGTTTGGACTGAACCACGTGTTCAGAAAACTCGAGACCGCCACACCCGGCCCGTTTTGCGATGTGCCGAACCACGAGAGCGCTTGCTGCGGCAGCAGCAGAATCGAGATCGCGAAGATGATCGAGATGACGCCCGCGTTGTTGAGCCGCAAAGGGATGTAGGACGAGCGACCCGCGTACATCTTGCGGCCGACGATCCGCCGTGCTTGCTGAACCGGAATGCGACGTTGGCCCTGGTACATGAAGACGATTGAGATCACGGTGATGATGGCGATCGCGATGTACAAACCCAAGCCGAACCAGTTGAACCCTTCCTTCTGCCCGACCTGAATCGTCTGCGAGAGATAGGTTGGGTAGCGAAGGATGATGCCGACGAAGATGATCAGGGAGACGCCATTGCCGATGCCCTTGTCGGTAATCTGCTCGCCGAGCCACATCAAGAACAGCGTCCCGGCGACGAGCGTGACGACGACAAAGGCCGTGTACTGCCAGCTTTGGTCGTAAAAGACGCCGGAGCGGTTCATGGCGATCGACATCGTCGTGCCTTGGACGATAGCGAGTACGATCGTCAGCCAGCGCGTGAAGCGGCTAATGCGTTTGCGGCCTTCCTCTCCCCCGCGCTTCGCCATCTCTTCGAGCTGCGGAAGCACGACCGTCATCAACTGCATGATGATCGACGCGTTGATGTACGGTGTGATGCCCATGGCGATGACCGAGAGGCGCTGGAGCGCACCGCCGGACAGAAAGCCCAGGAAGTTGTAGAACGTCCCCTGCGCGAGCAGCTGCTGCCAGCGTTCGACATTCACGCCCGGTATCTGGACGTGAATCATATATACGAAAAGCGCGAATGCGCCGAACACGAAGGCTATACGGTTGCGGATCTCCGGAACCGTCCATGCCGCGCGTAAGTTGTCGAGCACCTACTCCTCGAAGCGTGCGCCTGCAGCAGTCAGCGCTTCGCGTGCCGTGCTCGAAAAGAGGACGTCGCGAAACACTAACCCCCCAGGAATCGTCTTTCCGTCTCGGCTGGAACCAAGGATCTTCACGCCGTCCTTGACCTGCTTGACCTTGCCGGCCGCCTTCAGCGTCTGCGGAGTAACTTCGAGCGAAGGCTGCCAGTCGGCGAGCTGCCATAGATTCACGACCGCGTAGTGCGTGCGAAAATGGCCGATGTCGCGCGCCTTTTGCGAGACGCCGAGTCGCTGCGGCAGCCGCCGCGCCCACGGTGTCTGTCCGCCTTCGAACGCCGGGCCCTTGCCGCCACCGGAGCGGACTGTTTGGCCTTTGCCGCCTTCACCACCGGTTTTCACCAAGCCGGAACCGTGACCGCGCCCTACGCGTACGCGCTTTGGACGCGAACCCTTTGCCGGCCGCAGCTGTGCGAGCGTGAGCACCGGCTTCGCGACGGTTTCAGCTTTCTTTCGCGAACGCGATGCCGTCGTCGTCGATTTCTTCTTTGCCGCGGGCATTAGGCCATCACCTCAGCGGGGTCTTTTCCGCGCAAACGCGCCACTCTCTCGGCAGTCTTCAGCGAACGAAGCGCTTCGACGGTAGCGTACACAACGTTGATGGGATTCGGGCTGCCTAGCGACTTCGTCAGAATGTCGTGGATGCCGGCGAGCTCGAGCACGGCGCGCATCGCGCCCCCGGCGATCACGCCCGTTCCGGGAGCGGCGGGTTTCAGCAGCACGCGTCCGGCGCCGACTTGCATCGTCACCGCATGCGGTATCGTGCGCTCGACCATCGGCACGTTAACCATCGATTTCTTCGCCGCCTCGACGCCTTTACGAATGGCTTCCGGCACTTCACCGGCTTTGCCGATCGCAAATCCGACGCGGCCCTTGCGATCGCCGACGACGACGAGTGCGCTAAAACTGAAACGCTTGCCGCCTTTGACGACCTTCGCGACGCGGTTGACGCGAACGACGGTTTCTTCTATCCCGCCGCTATCGCGCTCTCGTCCTCTCGATTGCATGCTAAAACTCCAACCCTGCTTCGCGCGCGGCCTGCGCCAGCGCGGCAACTCTGCCGTGATATTTGCGACCGCCCGTGTCGAAGACGACCGCAGTAATTCCCTTGCCCTTTGCCTTGGCGGCGATCTCCACACCGATCCGCTTTGCCGCCTCGACGTTCGTTTTCGACTTCAGCCCGGACGCAACGGTTTTTTCACGCGTCGAGCTCGCAGCGACCGTGTGCCCGCGCTCGTCGTCGACCAAAACCGCGTAGATATGGTGCAGCGTGCGCTGTACCTGTAGGCGCGGCCGCTGGGCCGTTCCGACGACCTTGCGCCGCAAACGAGTGTGACGCTTTCGGATCGCATCGTTTCTCGAAAGCGGCATTACTTCTTCACTCCCTTGGCGGCCTTACCGAGCTTCTTGCGAATGAACTCGCCTTCGTAGCGAATGCCCTTGCCTTTGTATGGCTCGGGCGGACGCAGCTCGCGAATCTCCGCGGCAACTTGCCCGACGAGCTGTTTGTCGACGCCGTCAACGTGAATCTTCGTCGTTCCCTCGACGGCAAACGAGATGCCCTTCGGCGCCTTATACGTGACCGGGTGCGAATAGCCCAGCGTGAAGTTGAGATTCTCGCCGGCTTTTGCGACGCGGTAACCCACGCCCTGAATCTCCAGGCTCTTGCGGAAGCCTTTCGTCACGCCCTCGAGCATGTTCGAGATCAGCGTGCGCGTGAGACCGTGAGCGGCTCGAGCTTTGCGCTCGTCGTTTTTGCGTGACACGACCAGCTGTCCGTCCTGCAGCTTGACATCGACGGAATCCAGAACCGGCTGCGTCAGCTCGCCTTTCGGGCCTTTGACGACGACGCTGCGATCCTTGACTTCGACGTTGACCCTCTCCGGAACGGCCAGAGGCAGCTTACCAATACGAGACATAATTCATATCACCAAACGTAGGCTAGCACTTCGCCGCCCACACCTTCGCGCTTAGCCTGCTTCCCGGACAGGATACCTTTGCTCGTCGACAAGATCGCGATGCCGAGACCGCCGAGTACACGCGGGATTTCGGTTTTTCCGGCGTAGACGCGAAGACCGGGGCGACTGATGCGTCGCAGGCCCGTGATGACTTTCTCTTTCTCGGGCCCGTACTTGAGCACGATGCGAAGAGTTTTTTGCGGACCCTCCGGCACGACTGCGTAGTCGTTGATGAAGCCCTCTTCTTTGAGGATATCGATAATCGCGCGCTTCATTCTGGACGCGGGAATATCGACCGTCACGTGATTCGCGGTATTTGCGTTGCGAATGCGCGTGAGAAGATCGGCGATCGGATCGGTGACAACAGCCATCGCTTACCAGCTCGCCTTCACGACGCCGGGAACGTAACCACGATGCGCATTTTCACGGAAACAAATCCTGCACAAACCGAACTTGCGCAGGTATCCCCGCGGGCGTCCGCACGATAGGCAGCGGTTGTGCGCGCGTACCTTGAACTTCGGCGTTCGTTTCGATTTTTCGATGAGCGAGGTCTTAGCCATCAGCGTCCCTTCTGCAGCGGAAGTCCCATCGCGGTGAGAAATTCCGTTGCTTCTTCGTCGGTCTTCGCGGAGGTCACGATCACGATGTCCATGCCGCGAGTCTTGTCGACCTTGTCGAAATTGATCTCTGGGAAGACGAGCTGTTCCCGCAATCCCAAATTGTAGTTCCCGCGGCCGTCAAACGACTTGCGCGGCAGCCCGCGGAAGTCGCGAATTCGCGGCAGCACGATGTTGAAGAGCTTGTCGAGGAATACGTACATCCGGTCGCCGCGCAAGGTAACTTTCGCGCCGATCTTCATACCTTCGCGAAGTTTAAAGGCAGCGATCGATTTTTTAGCGGTCGTCTGCACGGGCTTCTGGCCCGTAATCGTTTGCAAGTCGCCAACGGCCGCATCCAGCGCCTTTGCGCTTTGAATGGCGTCGGTTACCGACATATTCACGACGACTTTCTCGAGCCGCGGAATCTGCATCGCATTCTTGTAGCCGAACCGCTCCTGCAGCGTTGCCCGAATCTCTTTTTCGTAACGTTCCCTTAGTCTTGCGGCCACGTCAGCGTCCTTTACCGGAAGACGGCAGATGTTCTCCGCTGCGCACGCTCACGCGAATCCGGCCTTCGGCCGTATGCACGCGACGCACGCGCGTGGGCGCGCTCGTTTTCGGATCGATGACCATGAGCGCAGAAATCGGAATGCGCCCTTCCTTTTCGAAGATTCCCGCCTGACGCGAACCGGCAGCGCCGGCTTTCGTGTGGCGCTTGACGACGTTGATGCCCTCGACGAGCGCGTAGCCCGCGCGCGGATAAACGGCTTTGACGACGCCGCGCTTGCCTTTCTCCTTGCCGCGCCGTAGGACGACCGTATCGCCCCGCGAGACGTGCACAGGCATTAGAGCACCTCCGGTGCGAGCGAAGCAATTTTCAGGAATCCGCGATCGCGCAGCTCGCGACAAACCGGCCCGAACACGCGCGTACCGCGCGGATCCAGATTGTCTTTCTCGCCGCGCAGAATCACGCAAGCGTTCTCGTCGAAGCGAATCGTCGAGCCGTCGGAACGGCGAAGCGGCTGTGCCGTGCGAACGATCACCGATTTGACGACCTGCCCCTTCTTCACGGCGGCGCCTGGGATGGCGCTCTTTACCGTGCCGACGATGACGTCGCCGACCGAGGCGTACGGGTGACGGCTTCCACCGGAGATGTGGATGCAGAGAATCTCTCGCGCGCCCGAGTTATCCGCAACCCGGAGACGCGTCTCTTGCTGAATCACTTACTTGGCCCTCTCCACGATCTCGAGCAAACGCCAGCGCTTTTCTTTTGAAAGCGTGCGGCACTCTTGAATGCGGACGACGTCACCGGTCTTCGCCTCGTTGGACTCGTCGTGAGCCTTGAAGCGCGATGACTTGCGCACGACTTTTCCGTACACGGAATGCGCGACGCGCGTTTCGCTGACGACGACGATCGTCTTGTTCATCTTGTCCGAAACGACGCGACCTTGCTTGATCCGCCGGCGGTTAAGGCGATTAGGCTGCTCCATGCTTTCCTTCCGCTAATTGCTTGGCTTCGCTCAGACGCTTCTCGCTGATAAGCGTTTGAATGCGCGCGTAGGTACGGCGAATCTCGCGGATTTTGCTGAAATCCGAAAGGTGGCCCGTACGAAGCTGAAAGCGCAGGTTGAACAGCTCTTCTTTTGTCTCGCGCGCCTTGGTCTGAAGTTCGGCAATCGACAGATCGCGCATCGCCTTCCAGTCGCTCTTCTTCATGCCGTTACCGCCTCGTCGCTGCGCGCGACGATCTTGGTCGCAATCGGCAGTTTCGCCGCGGCAAGCTGGAGCGCGCGACGACCCGTCGCGTCGTCCACGCCGGCCAATTCAAAGAGGATGCGTCCCGGACGGACCACGGCGACCCAAAACTCCGGATTGCCTTTACCGGAACCCATGCGAACTTCAGCAGGCTTCTTCGTTACCGGCTTGTCCGGAAACACTTTGATCCACACCTTACCACCACGTTTGATGTGGCGTGTCAGCGCGATACGTGCCGCCTCGATTTGCCGGTTGGTCATCCAGCAAGGCTCGAGCGCCTTGAGACCATAGTCTCCGAACGTCAACCGACTGCCGACTTGCGACTTGCCACGAAGGCGCCCGCGCTGCTGCTTGCGCCACTTCACGCGTTTGGGCGTCAGCATTTATGACTGCCCTCCTTCGAGACTCTCGTGTGCGCCCGGCCGCTCTTCCTCATCGGTTGCGGCTTGGTGCGCGACGTGCTCGATCGACGTTTGGCCGGTCACGCCTTTGCCGTGCTCCGCGGGTTGGTCGTGCGACTCACCGCCGCCATGTGCGTACGACGTGAGCGAATGCTCGCCGGCAGGCGAGCCTTCTTCGACCGACGCGACTGATTGCGCGTCGGCTTCCGCGGCATGCATCGCGCTCTTCATTTCAGCTGCGAGCGGCACGTCGGCGCCGGCATCGATGCCCGCGTTGCCGAACTCACCGGGAGCTTCCTCGACGCGATCGGCACCGGCACCCTCGGCCAACGAAGCAGGTCTGCGCTCGCGGCGTCCGCGACCTCCGCGCTCGCGACGTTCGCGCGCGGGACGGTCCGGCCGGTCCGCACGCTCCATACGCGCCTGTTCGCCGCGCGGCTGTTCGGGCAACACTTCGCCTTTGTATATCCAAACTTTCACGCCGATGCGGCCAAACGTGGTGAATGCCTCGACGTGAGCATAGTCGATGTCTGCGCGCAGGGTGTGCAGCGGAACTTTGCCGTCGAAATTGCGCTCCGTGCGCGCGATTTCGGCGCCGCCCAATCGACCGGAAACCTGCACTTTGATGCCTCGCGCGCCCGCCTTCATCGTGCGCATGATGGCCTGCTTCATCGCTCGGCGAAAGGCAATGCGCTTTTCCAGCTGGTCGACGATGTTTTGCCCCACCAAGCGTGCGTCGAGCTCGGGATGCTTGATCTCACCGACGTTCACTTGCACGGCTTTCTTCGTAAGCTTCTCGAGATTCTTACGAATCTCGTCGATGCCGACTCCGCGCTTGCCGATGATGATGCCGGGCTTTGCGGTGTGCACGATGACGCGCGTCTGATTGGCTCGGCGCTCGATCTCCACGCGGCTGATCGCCGCCGCGCGCGTCATGCGGCCGAAATATTTACGAATTGCCGCATCTTCGTGCAGCCACGCACGGTAATTCTTCTTTTCGTACCAGCGGCTGTCCCAAGTGCGCGTAATGCCGAGCCGAAGCCCAACGGGATGAATCTTTTGGCCCATTATGCGGTGGTCGCTTTCTTACGAGCAGTCCGCTTGCGCGGTGCGGCTTTCTTCTTGGCTTGCGGCTCGGCAGCGGCGGCGAGACGACGCTCCTGCGAGCGCATCGCGACGGACGCACCGCCCTTGCGACGCGGTTCCGCTTTCTTGGGACGATCGCCCACGACGATGATCACGTGGGACATGCGGCGGCGTTTGAACGCCGCGCGGCCTTGCGCTCGCGGATCCAGACGCTTCGTGAAGCGTCCGCCCGGACCGCCGTCAACCATGATGCGCCGAACGTAGAGATCGTCGCCCGACATGTTGTGATTATTTTCAGCATTGGAGACCGCGCTGCGCAGTAGCTTTTCCAGCGGTGCTGCCGCGAACACGCCCGCAAAACGTAGGACGACGAGCGCTTCTTTGACGCTCTTGCCGCGAATCGCGTCGGCAACGCGACGTAGCTTGCGCGGCGCCATGCGCGCGAAACGCAACTTGGCCACCGCCTCGGTAGCGGCAACTTGAATTTCTGGTTGCGCGCTCATGTCTTCACCGCCGTTTTTTCACCGGCGCCGCCGTGCTGACGGAAAATCCGCGTTGGCGCAAACTCTCCGAGCTTGTGGCCGACCATATTTTCCGTCACGAAAACGGGAATGTGCGCCTTGCCGTTATGCACGGAAATCGTATGACCCACCATCGCCGGGATGATGGTCGACGCACGCGACCACGTGCGGATCACGCGCTTCTCGCGAGAAGCGTTCAGCTTCTCGATCTTCAGCATCAGGTGGTCCGCAACGAAGGGACCCTTTTTCAGTGAACGGCTCATCTATTTGCTCCGTCTGCGAACGATCATCTTCGCGGTGCGCTTGTTGCGGCGCGTCTTTTTGCCCATCGTCATCTGACCCCACGGTGTCGTGGGTGGGCGGCCGGACGTCGAGCGCGCTTCACCGCCGCCGTGCGGATGATCGACCGGATTCATCGCAATGCCGCGGACGTGCGGACGTTTTCCGCGATGACGCTGACGGCCGGCGTAGCCGATGATCTCGTTTTCGTGCTCGATGTTGCCGAGCTGGCCGATCGTCGCGCGGCACCCGAGTTGAATCTTGCGAACCTCACCTGAGGGCATGCGCACTTGCGCGTAGCCGGCTTCCTTTGCCATCAATTGTGCGGAAGCGCCCGCGGTCCGCACGAGCTTGCCGCCTTCACCCGGTCGCAGCTCGACGTTGTGGACGACGGTGCCTTCCGGGATGTTGGCGAGCGGTAGTGCGTTGCCGGTCTTGATGTCGGCACTCGGCCCCGATTCGATTACGTCGCCGACCCGCAAACCCGCCGGTGCTAAAATGTAACGCTTCTCGCCGTCCCGATAGGCCAAAAGCGCAATGTGCGCCGATCTGTTCGGATCGTATTCGATTGCTACGACCTTCGCAGGGATTGCGTCCTTCGTACGCTTGAAGTCGATAATGCGATACTGGCGTCGCGTGCCGCCGCCGCGATGGCGCGATGTGATGTGGCCGTTGTTGTTGCGGCCTGCCGTCTTCTTACGGACCTCGACGAGCCGTCGCTCCGGATCTTTTTTCGTGAGGTCGGACAGATCGAGAACCGTCGGGAAGCGGCGGGCGGGACTGGTTGGCTTAAATTTCTTGACTGGCATTTATGCGAGCTCCGTGCAGACCACGCTCAAGCGCGAGGCGCGACGAGCGACGTGTGCACTGGCACATGAGTGAGGAGCAACGAAGCGACTGAGCGTGAGATGCATGGAGATCACTGTTCGAAATAGTTGACGCCGCCCAGTTCAATCTTTTGACCCTCGGCGAGAGTGACGATCGCCTTTTTCCAATTGGCGGTTTGGCCTTCGGTACGGTTTCCGCGGCGCGCGAAGGTCTTGAACTTACCGCCGACCGCCACGGTGTTCACCTTACGAACCGTCACCCCGAAGATTTGTTCGACGGCTTGGCGGATCTGCGTCTTAGTCGCTTTCGGATGCACTTCAAAAGCGTATTGTTGCACCATCGTCCCGGCCATGGATTTCTCCGTAATGAGCGGAGCGATGATAACGTCGCGAGCCAGCATTATTCCGTGCCTCCGAGTGCCGTGCAAAGCTTGTCGTACGCGGCCTGGGTGAAGATCAGACGCGCGTGTCCGATGACGTCTTTAACGTCGAGCGCAGCCGTGTGCGTGATGCCGAGGCGTTGCAGATTACGTCCGGCACGAAGGACGCGGACGCCGAGCTCCCGCTCGTTGCTTTCGAACACGAGCAGCGTGCGCGCGGCCGTGCGCGACGCTTTTGCAGAACCGAAAAGCGACGCGGCGAGATCTTTCGTTTTTTCCGTGCCGAGCGCTTTGACGTCGACGATCGAAACGGCATCGGCGGTGAATCGGTCCGCGAGCGCCGCGGCCAGCGCGAGACGGCGTTCCTTCTTATTGAGGTCCGTCTCGTACGAACGCGGCTGCGGGCCGAACACGACGCCGCCGTGCCGCCATTGGGGCGAGCGAATCGACCCTTGCCGAGCGCGACCGGTACCTTTTTGACGCCACGGTTTGCGGCCGCCGCCGCGAACCTCATCGCGTTTCTTCGTCGAAGCCGTTCCGGCTCGCGGATTCGCAAGCTCGCGAAATACCGCGCGGAAAATCGTGTGCCGTTTGTTCGCCAGCGTCGCATCGAGCAGCGCCTTAGGCGCCTTGGCGGGAGTCAACGTTGCCATTAGCTACGTACCGCCGCCCGCTTGCGCTTGACCGTTTCGGTCACGAGCACGAGGCCGTTGATCGGGCCCGGCACGGGGCCGCGCACGAGCAGCAGATTACGTTCGGCGTCGGCGCGCACGACTTCGAGATTTTGATGCGTCGTCGTATCGACGCCGAAGTGTCCGGGACGACGGCTGCCGCGCGTGGTGTGCCCGGCGTTCGTGTCGCCGTTCGAGGCAGGCTGACGATGAATCATCGAGCCGTGGCTCGCGCCGCCACCGCGGAAGTTCCAGCGCTTCATGCCGCCCGAAAAACCGTGCCCTTTGGAAATTCCGACGACGTCGATGCGGTCGCCGGCCGCGAAGCCTTCCACCGTGACGGTCTGGCCGATCTCCACGCCATCGATGCCGGCACGGAATTCGCGAACGTAGCGCTTCGGATCGACGCCGTTCTTCTTAAAATGTCCTACGAGTGCGCGCGTGACGGCGTTTTTCTTGACGGCCGCGAAGCCTAAGGCCACGGCCTCGTAGCCGTCGCGGTCTTTCGTTTTCCGGTCGACCACGGTGCATGGACCGGCCTCGATCACGGTGACTCCCACCGACTGACCGTCCTCGGTAAACACACTGGTCATGCCGACCTTGCGGCCGATGATATTCTTCACGACTGCCCTCAAGAACACGGTGCCTGGCGTTTCGTCTATACGATTTCATCCGCGCGCCAAAGCGCACGGACGACGGGGACCGCAACCACGGCAGTATACCCGAGCCTGACTCGGGGGGTCAAGGTCGGACGGTTGCCGGCTGCAGGTCCAGACCGAGGTCGAGTGCCGGCGCGCTATGCGTAATCCAGCCGGAAGAGATGACGTCGACGCCCGTTTCCGCGATTGCGCGAATCGTGGTGGCGGTAACCGACCCCGAGGCTTCCAGGACGACGCGCCCGCCGGCCATCGCGACCGCCGCGCGCAGCTCCTCCGGATCCATGTTATCGAGGAGAACGGCGTCTGCCAGCCCGGTGTCGAGCACGTCGCGCAACTGATGGAGGTCGTCGACCTCGATCTCAATTTTGACGAGGTGGCCCACTCCTCGGCGTGCCAGCTGGAGAGCCTGGCGAACGCCGCCGGCCGCGAGGATGTGGTTATCCTTTATGAGCACCGCGTCGTCGAGACCGAAGCGATGGTTCATTCCGCCACCGGCTCTCACGGCGTACTTTTCGAGCACGCGTAAACCCGGCGTCGTTTTGCGCGTGCACACGATCGCTGCTTTCGTCCCGCGAACCGCTTCGACGAGGGCGTGCGTCGCCGTGGCGATACCGGACATCCTGCACAAAAAATTCAAGGCGGTGCGCTCCGCCGACAACATGGCGTGCACCGAGGATCGCACGCGCGCGATGCGTTCGTTGCGTTCGACGAGCGAGCCGTCAGCCCGTTCGACGACCACCTCGGCAGTCGAATCCAGGAGCGAAAAGGCGAGCGCTGCGACTGGAAGCCCGGCGACGCACCCGCTTTGACGCGCGACGATGTCGCCGACGAGCGGCGGCGCATCGCGCGGCACGACCGCGTCCGTCGTAATGTCGCCCGCCCGTCCTAAATCTTCGAGCAACGCCGCTCGAACGATAGGCTCGACGACCAAGGCCGGGAGATTGCGCGCCGTCACGCTGCGACGAAGCTGACTTCCAACATCCGCTCGACCGCTCGGCGAGCACGCACCGCGACGTCTGCATCGATCGTCACTTCGAACTGCATGGTCTCGAGCGAACGCAAAATCTTCGGCAGCGTTATCGTTTTCATGTGCGGGCACAAGTTGCAAGGCCGCACGAACTCGACGTCGGGGCACTCCGCGGCGACGTTGTCGCTCATCGAGCACTCGGTGATCATCACGACGGATCGCGGACGCTCGCGTTTCACGTACGCCGCGAGCCCGGAGGTCGAGCCGACGAAGTCCGCTTCCTCCAAGACGTCCGGCGGACATTCGGGATGCGCAAGTACCACGATTCCCGGATGGCCGGTACGGTAAGCGCGAATCTCTTCGCCGGTGAACCGCTCGTGGACTTCGCAGCTTCCTCCCCACGCGACGACCTCAACATCCGTCTGTGTGGCGACGTATTGCGCGAGATAACGATCCGGTAAGAAAATCACTCGCGGGACACCGAGCGACTCCACGATCTGTACGGCGTTCGCCGACGTGCAGCATATGTCGGATTCGGCTTTGACGTCTGCAGACGTGTTGACGTAACTCACGACGGGCGTACTCGGATACCGTTCTCGCATCAAACGCACGTCTCCAGCGGTAATCGAAGCTGCAAGCGAACAACCCGCGCCGAGATCGGGAATGAGGACGGTCTTATTGGGATTCAGCAGCTTTGCCGTTTCCGCCATGAATGCGACGCCCGCCAGCACGATCACGTCTGCATCGGTTTTGGCCGCGTCGGCGGCGAGGCCGAGAGAGTCGCCGACGATATCGGCAACGCAGTGATAAATTTCCGGCGTTTGATAGTTGTGCGCGAGGATGACGGCGTTGCGTCGCTTCTTCCACTCCGCGATCGCTGCGATATACGGCTCGTGCACGGGCCACTCGACCTCGGGGATCACGTTGGCGACTCGCTCGTAGAGGCTGTTCATTCTACTCATTCTGAGAAATACGAGGCCGGAATCCTCCGCCGGGTTGCGGGGCTCGCACTCCGGGTGAAGGCCGCTCGAGCAGCACCTCCTTGCGGAAGCGGAAGGCCTGGGCCGGACGCCCACCGGTCCGGACGACGCGCGAGCCGGCCGGCTCGACCAGCCCTTCGGACTCCACGAGGCGCCGGAAATTGGCGGTATGCAGGCGCACGCCGGCTAGGGCCTCGGCCGTCCGTTGCAAATCGCTGAGCCTGAACGTCGGAGGCACCAGCTCGAAGATCATGGGACGATACGTGATCTTTCCGCGCAAGCGACTCATCGCCGTCGCTAAAATCCGGCGATGGTCGAGTGCCATCGGCTCCCCAAAGTCACCGGAGCTGCCTGCATCCTCCGCTTCGGCAACGAGTCCGGCTTCGTAAAGCAGCTCGTATCGCTCCAGCGCGGCGTCGCGATTCCACGTCTTGCGCGAAAATCCGAACGAAATCTCGACTCGCTCGCGCCGTTCGGTTTGCTCCGTTTTACTCGACGAATTGCGACACCAGCTCGTGAGACGCGGGCGGATCAGACGTTCGAGGACGGCCGGCTTTCCCGCTCGCCAATCTTCCCACGGAAAGAAATCGTACCAGTCGCGCCACGCGCCGGCTTTGCGCGAAATATCTTCCGGAGCGATCCGCACGAGGGCCAAGTAACCGAGTGAGAGCACGCGCGGACCGCCCGCACGTTCGCGTGGATCCCGATATCGATCTCCGAAGGTGTAGAGCTGCTCGACATACCCGAGGTCGAGCGCGGTTTGCTCGCGCACCCACCGGCGTACGCCCCGCTCGATCGTGCGATCCACCGCAGGTTCGAACGGGCCCGATGGTAGCGCCGCAATATCGTTATGCGACGACGACGGAACGGTCAGTACGTGCGGGCTATCTTTCCAAACCGCACAGATCGCCGCATTGAGCTCGACGGCGATCTCAGCCATTCTAGGGAGCCTCTGAAGAACTCGCTGCACCGATCGCAACAGCAGTTTTGCCGCAGATCCGCATCTGCCGCGTCATCGGCTCGGTTACAGACCGCTGCGGGTATGCGCCCTCGCCGCTTCCTTGCATCTGCGGCCCCGGCGCTCGAAACGATCGGTACATGGAGTTCTTCAGAGGCTCCTAAAACGCGCTATAGCCTGTGAGTGTCTGACCCAAGATCAAGGCGTGAACGTCGTGCGTGCCTTCGTACGTGTAGACGGACTCGAGATTGGCCATGTGTCGCATCGGATTGTACTCTGCCAAAATTCCGTTCGCCCCAAGCATGCGCCGGCAGGTGCGTGCGACGTCGCATGCCATGTCGACGTTGTTGCGCTTCGCGAGACTGACTTGCTGCGGCGTGACGTTTCCGGCATCTTTCAGTCGTCCCAGCTGATACGCCAGCATTTGTGCCGCCGTAATTGCGGTCAGCATTTCGGCAAGCCGTTCTTGTTGAATTTGCTTCGCGCCGAGGGGCACGCCGAACACCTCGCGCGTTTTGCTATACTCGAGAGCTTGTTCGAAGCAGGCCGTCGCGGCGCCGATCGCGCCCCAGGCAATACCGTAGCGCGCCTGCGTCAGACACATCAGCGGCGACTTCAGGGCTCCGCTCTTGGGGAGCACGGCATCTTCCGGAAGCTCGACGTCGTCAAACGACAATTCGCTCGTGTCCGACGCACGCAACGAATGCTTCCCCTTTTGATCTTTAGCACGGAAGCCGCGCATGCCGCGCTCGACCAAAAACCCGCGAATTGACGATTCATCGCCGTCGTCGGTCTTCGCCCACACAACGGCGACGTCGGCGCGTGAGCCGTTGGTGATCCACATCTTCGAGCCGCTTAGAATCCAGCTCCCGCCCTTGCGGCGCGCGCGCGTGAGCATGCCGGCCGGATTGGACCCGTAATCCGGCTCCGTCAACCCGAAACACCCGATCTTCTCGCCTTTCGCAAGCGCGGGAAGCCAGCGCCGCTTCTGTTCCTCCGAGCCGAACGTGAAGATCGGATACATCACGAGCGCTCCCTGGACGCTCGAGAACGAACGTAACCCGGAATCGCCACGCTCCAGCTCCTGCATGCACAAACCGTACGCGATGTTGTCGAGCCCGGCGCAGCCGTATTCTTCCGGCAGGGTCGCACCGAACACGCCCAGGCTTGCGAGCTCCCCGACGATCTCGCTCGGAAAACGTCCCTCGAGCCACGCGTCGTCGATGATCGGTAGAACCCGCTCGTCCACGAACTCGCGAACGACGTCGCGAATTTGCTTTTGCTCGGGCGTGAGAAAGGCGTCCAGATTGAAAAAATCGAGCGGACGAGTCAGCGTTTTCATGCCCAGCAGTTTACACTATCGCCGCAGTACGCGCGTCAACTTATCGAACAGGGCGTTCATCGTCCGCTCGTGCGCGTCTTCGAAGCGGCGCCAAAACAGGCGGCCTTCGGGCTCGGAGAGATCGGCCTCGATGCGGTGCGTTACGGTCGTCTGCTTGCCGTCCGCGCTTACATAGAAGCCGTGCGTACCGACGACGCCGTCGTTGAGGAACCGCCACACGATCCGCTCTTCCGGAATCACCTCTTCGAGGATCGCGTGGACGCCGCTGTGCCACTCCTCCGTCCGGCCCGGAACGAGCGGGCCCGGAGAGCGCATGAAGGGCTGGGAGGCAAACGGCCAAATCACGTCGCCCGACGTCCCCATGTCCACCAGCAATTGAAAAATGCGACGCTTCGTACCCGTGAAGGTACGCTGATGGGAGACCGAAAGCGGCGTCGTTGGAGCGGCTGCCATGCGACGCATTTCTCTGGGCTCTCGAACTGCTCCTCAGGCTAGCCGCTAAAAGCCCCTAAATCAGGCTTTGAGCTCGATGTCCACGCCGGCCGGTAGGTCGAGATGCATCAGCGCGTCCATCGTCTTGGGCGATGCCTGCAAGATGTCGATGAGACGCTTGTGCGTCCGCATCTCGAAATGCTCGCGACTCTTCTTGTCGACGTGCGGCGAGCGATTGACGCAAAACCGGTTGATCTCCGTCGGCAACGGCACCGGGCCGCTCACGAAGGCGCCGGTGCGCTTCGCCGTCTCGACGATCCGCTCGGCGGATTGATCGAGAATGCGGTGATCGTATGCCTTGAGCCGGATGCGGATCTTCTGCTTCGCCATTCTTAGAGAGCCTCTTTAACTTTCACGGTAGCCTGATTAGGGATCATGATTTCGCCAGGACAAGGCGACGAAAGGCGAAGTTTGCATTTAGCAAATGAGCCTTTCGGTAACGACGGCATGGCGGAATCAGCGGCCCTTAATCTGCGATCGCCGTGACGACGCCCGCACCAACGGTGCGACCGCCCTCGCGAATCGCGAAGCGCAAACCTTCTTCACATGCAATGGGCGTGATCAGCTCGACGTTCATCGTGACGTTGTCGCCCGGCATCACCATCTCGACGCCGTCCGGAAGTCTGATAGTTCCGGTAACGTCGGTCGTACGGAAATAGAACTGCGGGCGATAGTTTGCGAAGAACGGCGTGTGCCGTCCGCCCTCTTCTTTCGAGAGGACGTAGACTTCTGCCGCAAATTTGGTGTGCGGCTTGATCGAACCGGGTTTTGCGAGCACCTGACCGCGCTCGATCTCGTTGCGCTCGACGCCGCGGAGCAACACGCCGATGTTATCTCCGGCGATGCCGATATCCAGCAATTTGCGGAACATCTCGATGCCGGTCACGACGGACTTGCGGGTCTCGGTCGTGAGGCCGACGATCTCAACTTCTTCACCGACCTTGACTTGACCGCGTTCGACGCGACCCGTGCCGACCGTACCACGGCCGGTGATCGTGAATACGTCCTCGACCGGCATGAGGAACGGCTTGTCGAGTGCGCGTTCCGGCGTCGGAATGTATTCGTCGACCTTGTCCATCAGCTCGAAAATCGGCGCCGCGTCGGCTTCCTCGCGCTTACCACTCGATTGGAGCGCTTTCAGCGCCGAGCCGCGGACGAACGGAATGTCGTCACCCGGGTACTCGTATTTAGAGAGCAATTCGCGGACTTCCAGCTCGACGAGATCGAGGAGCTCGGGGTCGTCGACCATGTCGACCTTGTTGAGGAAGACGACGATGTACTTCACGCCCACTTGTTGCATCAATAGAATGTGCTCGCGCGTCTGCGGCATCGGACCGTCCGCCGCGGAAACGACGAGGATCGCGCCGTCCATCTGCGCCGCACCCGTGATCATGTTTTTGATGTAGTCGGCGTGGCCCGGGCAGTCGACGTGCGCGTAATGGCGCTTCTTCGTCTCGTACTCTTGGTGCGAAATCGCGATCGTGATGCCGCGTTCTTTCTCTTCGGGAGCATTGTCGATGTCGTCGACGCTGCGCTTCGCGATGTTCGCGTTCTCAGTGGCCAGGCAATTGATGATCGCCGCGGTGAGCGTCGTCTTGCCGTGGTCGATGTGCCCCGTGGTCCCGATATTGACGTGCGGTTTGGACCGCTCGAATTTCGCCTTCGCCATAATTTCTTGTGCTTTCTCTTAACCTTCTGCTATATCACGGTTCGTGCAGTTTGAACGCTCGTGCCTACGCGGTCGCGAGCTTTTTCCCTTGAGCTTTGGCTACGATCTCTTCCTCGACGCTTCGCGGCGCCTTCTCGTAATGAGCAAACTCCATCGTATAGGTCGCCCGCCCTTGCGTCGCGGAGCGCAGATCGGTCGCGTACCCGAACATCTCAGATAGCGGTACGTGCGCTTTGATCACCTGCGTCCCGCCGGGTGCCTCTTCGGTGGACTGAATCGTCCCGCGCCGGCGCATCAGGTCGCCGTTCACGGCGCCGAGATAATCCTTCGGAGTCGTAACCTCGACGCCCATGATGGGCTCGAGGAGGATCGGCCCCGCCGCCTTGTTGGCTTCGCGGAACGCCATCGACCCAGCAATTTTGAACGCGATTTCAGACGAGTCGACGTCGTGGTAGGAACCGTCGAAGACCGTCGCCTTGAAGTCCAAAACCGGATAGCCGGCAAGGACGCCGGTCGCGGCGGCTTCGCGGATCCCTTCCTGGATCGGTTTCGAATACTCTTTCGGGATCGTGCCGCCCACGATTTTCCATTCATAGACGTAGCCGCTGTTCGTCTCGCCAGGCTCCAGACGCAGCCACACATCCCCGTACTGGCCCTTGCCGCCGGTCTGGCG
>JBOHTT010000225.1:0-1735 GCA_050733775.1 Vulcanimicrobiaceae bacterium | reverse complement strand
GCATAACGTCGCGAGCGCCGAACCGCGCCGGCGAGGCGCGAGGAGGGAGCATAGCCGCAGTTCTGTGACCGACGAGCAACAAAGCCGGCGCGAGTTCGCCGCCGCGACCCGAAGGGCCAACCGTCTGTCGGTTTGGGGCTTCGTCGCTCTTCGCTCGCAAAGCGCTGCTTTTGTCGCTCATCGCTCCTTGCCCGAACTCCGCCATACGGTTGGCGTTATGTACGGGCCTTCCGGGACACGACACTAGCCCACGCCGGCAGGCGTGGGACTTGGGGCCGGAAGGTCGCGCGCCATCGTCTCCAGATACGCGCGAATGACGTCGCGCGCGCTATCGGCATCGGCGTCGCAAACGGCTTGGTAGACCGCTTCGTGTTGTCCGAGCGCGCGGTCGACGCTGCCCTCCTTCGAAAAGCTGGCAACGACGGTGTATTGCAGCAGCTCGCGAATCGGTTCGGCCCATCGGCGCAAGACGTAGTTCTTGGTCGCGTCCAGCAGCGTTTCGTGGAAAGCGAATACCGCAACGCCGAAAGCGTCGGGATCGTGGCGCGATGCGCGCATGCGTTCGAGTGCCGACTCCATACGAACCCGGTGCGACTCCTCAGCGCGTTGCGCTGCCAGCGCCGCCGCTTCGCATTCGACGATTCGTAGCGCCTCGAGAAGGTCACCAATGACCTCGGCCATGCCGCCGCAACGGCGGCGCGCACCCAACACCAGCGCGTCGAGAAAGTCCCAGCGCTCCGGTGGGTTGACGCGCGTGCCGAGACCGTGGCGAACTTCGATCAACCCTTTTTCTGCGAGCACTCGCAGAGCTTCTCGAACCGAGCTGCGCGAAACGCCGTACGTTGCGCACATCTCGGCTTCGGATGGAAGGGCTGCACCCGGGCTAAATTCGCCGACAACGATGCGCTCGAGGAGCGCAGCGAGAACTTGTTCGTGAAGCCGCCGGGGTGCGATATTGCTGCTCTCCGTCATAAGCCGTGAGTTAAAACCGAGGCGCCGCAACTCCTACATTCCGCGCCGCAAAGCGGAGCAGGCAAGGGTAGCGAGCCTCACTGTGAAGGACCCATGCGATGACGCCCCCCAAGATAGCCAGATGACCTTTGATCCGAAGGCGCGCAGCGCCGTTATCACTCGCGGTCCCGGGCGCGCTCCAGCTCGCGCGATGTGCAAAGCAATCGGTCTTTCCGACGAAGATCTCGCACGGCCGATGGTTGGTATTGCCAACACGTGGATCGGTACGATGCCGTGCGGCTATAACATGCGCACGCTCGCGCCCATTGTTGCAAAGGGAATCAGGGACGCCGGAGGCACGCCGCTCGAGTTCAATACGATCGCCATTAGCGACGGTATCGTCATGGGCACCGAAGGGATGAAGGCTTCGCTCGTCAGTCGCGAGCTCATCGCCGACTCGATCGAGCTTGTCTGTCGCGGGCACTTCTTTGACGCTCTCGTCGTGTTGTTTGCCTGCGACAAAACCGGGCCCGGCGCCGCAATGGCGATGATGCGTCTCGATATTCCGTCAGTGATGCTCTACGGTGGTTCGATTGCACCGGGCAAGTTGAATGGAAAAGATCTCACGGTTGGCGACGTGTTTGAAGCCGTCGGTGCGTTCGCCGCGGGAAAGATCGACGAGAAAACGTTCAAAGAAATCGAAGACCATGCGTGCCCGGGCGCGGGTGCGTGCGGTGGGCAATTCACGGCGAACACGATGGCAACGTGCTTTGAAGTCATGGGT
>JBOHTT010000224.1:0-4908 GCA_050733775.1 Vulcanimicrobiaceae bacterium | reverse complement strand
CCCGCTGACGTTCGAGGAGTTCGAGAAGCACATCCACAAGGTCGTCTACGTCTCGGCGACGCCGGCAACGTATGAAATCGGCAAGTCCGCGCAAGTTGCCGAGATGATCATTCGGCCGACGGGACTCGTCGATCCTGAAGTCGACGTGCGTCCCACGCGCCACCAGATCGACGACTTGATGGAAGAGATTCGCCGGCGCGTCAGTCGTAGCGAGCGCGTGCTCGTGACGACGCTGACGAAAAAAATGGCTGAGGACTTGACCGATTATCTGCTCGAAAACGGGCTGCGCGTGCGGTACCTGCACAGCGAGATCGAGACGCTCGAGCGCATCGCCATCTTGCGCGACCTGCGCAACGGCGTCTTCGACGTGCTGGTCGGCATCAATCTGTTGCGAGAAGGCCTCGATTTGCCGGAAGTTTCTCTCGTCGGCATTCTGGATGCGGACAAAGAAGGGTACTTGCGCAGCGGAACTTCGCTGATTCAGACGATCGGGCGCGCATCGCGCAACGTCGAGGGAAAGGTCATCATGTACGCGGACGTCGTCACGGAATCGATGGCGCGCGCGATCGGCGAAACCAAGCGCCGCCGCGAGAGGCAGCTCGCGCATAACGCGGAGCACGGCATCGAGCCGAAGAGCATCCGCAAGAGCGTCCGCGACATCCTGGACCTGGTCGGTGCCCCGACGATCGAAGGTGCCGCCGACGCCGTGCGCGCCGAGAAGCTGCCGCGCGAGGTCGCCGTCGCGATGGCCAACGAGATCGAGCGCAAGATGCGCGAGGCGGCGGCGAACCTGGAATTCGAGAAGGCCGCTGCGCTGCGGGACGAGCTGATCGCGCTGCGCCGTCAGATCGGCGGCAACGAGTCCGTGCTCTTCCAAGGCAAGGCCCCGAAGATCTTCGCGCACGCGCTCAAGGAGCTCGTGGGGTCGTAAGCAGCCAAGCCGGCGTGGTATACTGGCGGGGGCCACATCAAGAGGAAGTCTGGGAGGACTTGGATGTCAGGCATTAGCCCCGTCAACAGCAATTACAGCTCCGATCCCGCGGCTTCGGCTGCATCCTCGCAAGCGCAGCAAGAGGCAGCGGCCGAGGCACAGCAGCAGGCGGATCAGCAGCAAGCTCAAGCCGCCCAATCGCAGGCACAGGCCGCGGCGGCCACCGTGTTCACTTCAACGGTACCGGCAGCCGTAAACGAATCAGCCTAAGCTCTCGGGATCTCGCGCCCTTCGTTTAGGGGAGTCGGAGCGGCGCGACGGGATTGTGCGCCTGCACGCCGCGCTGCCCGCGTTGGAAAGCCCCGCCGGCCTTCGCTATCAAACCCGCACGGGCGCTATTTTGCGGCTCGACGGCGCAATCGCGGGCGCGTTCGATCGCGAGCACGACGTCGTCGCCGTCGCGCCGGGTCCGCAGCGTGAAGTTACGCTCGAGGTTGAATTGGCCGCGCTCCCGACGCACGGACTGCCCAGCCGTCCCGGGGCGCGCTGGAAGTGGATGACGCGCACTGCGGCGCAGCGTCCGAGCGCGAAGCTCGAAATCGTCGACGCGCCGCCTATTTCCGAAGGGCCTGCGACGGGCGACCTTCCGCTGATCGCGCACGCGCATCTGGATCTGGCGTGGCTCTGGACGTTCGCGGAAGGGCGCCGCAAGGCGCTGCGCACGCTCGCAAATGCGCTTGCGATTGCGAGTCGCGAGCCGGGCTACGTGTTCGTGCAAAGCCAGCCCGCGTTGTTCGCGGGAGTCGAAGAAGACGATCGCGCGCTGTTTGCGCGCATCAAGGAGGCTGTCGCTGCGGGCAATATCGACGTCAGCGTTGCCGCGCCTTGGGTGGAAACGGACTGCAACATTCCGAGCGGCGAGACGCTGCTGCGTCAATGCGCGTACGGCATGAATGCGATGGAACGGTGGTTCGGCATCGTGCCATCGATTGCGTGGCTGCCCGACACGTTCGGTTTCCCGAACACGCTGCCGCAGCTGCTGACGCACGCCGGCGTGCGTTTCTTTTTGACTGCAAAATTGGAATGGAACGACACGACGCGTTGGCCGCATCCGCAATTTCTCTGGCGCGGACCTGACGGCTCCGCCGTGCTCGGCGCGGTCGTTGCATCGTATGACGGGCGCGCGACACCGGAGCGCATTGCGCGCGCGCAGGAACGCAACGAACCGTTGATTGTCGGATACGGCGATGGCGGCGGGGGACCGAACGACGAGATCGTCGCTTCGGCGCGTGCGATCGGACATTGGAGCGGTCCTCGCGCGTGGTTCGAAAAGCGTGCCGCAGATTCCGAGCATCTCCCGCGCGTCGACGGCGAGCTGTATCTGGAGTATCACCGCGGCGTTTGGACGACGCATCACGACGTCAAAGCTCGGCGCTTCGCACTGGAAGGTGCGCTCGACGAAGCGGAGGAGCTCGTTGCGTGGTGCATCGCCGTGCGCGCGTCGCGCAATCTCACCGAGCCGCTTGCGGCGGATTTGCGCAATGCGTGGCCGCCGCTTTTACGCGGCGATTTTCACGACGTCGTGTGCGGGACTGCGATTGCGCCTGCATACGGCGAGCTATTCGAGGATTACGACAAGGTCGAGCGCATCGCGTCGCGCGTGCGCGAGGCAGCGTATTCGATCCTGCCGCGCGCCCAGCTTCCCCGAGACGAAGACGAGGAAGCTCCGCCGCGCGAAGACGACGACGGCTTTGTCCTCGAGAACGACCTGGTGTTCGCGCGGTTCCGTCACGACGGCACGATGACGGAGCTGCGGCGTACCAACGGCCCGAACGTCGTCACCGGCGCAAACGTGCTGCGCGCGTACGTCGACAAGCCGCGCGAGTGGGAAGCGTGGAATATCGATCCGAGTTACGCGCGGCATCCGGTTCGCATTCGTCCTGAAGCCGTCGAAGTCGACGAAGGTGCGCTCATCGCGCGCTACCGCTTGCGCGGCTCGCGAATCGTGTTGCGCATCGCTCTGGGCAAGAACGATCCGTTCGTGCGCGTCGCGGCAGCGGTGATTTGGAACGAGCGGCGCACGATTCTGCGTCTCGAGAATTGGCTGGCGCTCGACGCTCGCACGGCGACTTTCGGAACGCCGCACGGCACGCTCGACCGCACTACCGTCGTTGAAACGGATGCCGAACGCGCTAAGTTCGAAGTTCCCGGTCAGCGTTTTGCACGCGTCGATGCGCCGAGCGGGGGATTTGCGTTGCTCGCGACCGACAACTACGGCTGGAACGCACGCAGTTTGCGCGACGGCGGCATTCAGCTCGGACTATCGTTATTGCGCTCGCCATGCTGGCCGGATCCGGATGCCGACCGCGGCGAGCATCGTTTGGCGTGGGCGCTACTGCCGCTTCCGGCCGGCAGCGGCATCGGAGCGCTCGAACAGCTGTGGCGCGCGTACGCTTATCCGGCGCGCGTACGACTGCTGACGTGCGACGAGCCTGCGGTGCTCGTCACGGCTTGCAAGCCTGCCGACGACGGCGACGGTATCGTCGTGCGCGTGCGAGAATGCGAAGGCGCGCAGCGCCGCATGCGATTAAATTTCGGCGGACGTCCGCGCACGATCGAGAGCTGCGACGCGCGCGAGCGCAAGATCGAGCGGGAAGTTGCGATCGAAGACGGAACGATCGTTGCCTCGCTCGAACCGTACGAGCTTCGTTCATTCCACATACGTTTGTGATTCAAGATCTCGCCGCCGTTCTGTTCGATCTCGACGACACGCTGCACGACGACACTCGCGCATATCAATCCGCAGCGCGCGACGTCGCCGAAGAAATCGCCGCCGAATACGGCGTCGATTCGAGAAAGATTTTCGACACGTACGTCGATCGTGCGTCGCAATACTGGCGCGAGCTGAGCGTCGAACACCTGCGCATGCAGATCGCCGACTCGCGTCTCGAGCTGTGGGCTGCAGCGTTGTCGGCCGTCGGCATTAACGATGAAGCCGTGGTGAAGCGTGCGGCGCTCCGCTACGGCGAGCGCAGGCGCTCGCATTATTCGCCGTTTCCCGGCGCGATGGATTTGCTCGTGGAATTGCGTCGACGTGGACTCAAGCTCGGTCTCATCACAAACGGATTCGCAGAAACGCACTATGAAAAACTCGAGCTTCTCGGCTTGGAACGATCCTTCGACGCGGTGCTGTGCGCCGACGAAGTGGGCATGCTGAAGCCGGACCCACGCATCTTTTTGCATGCGTGCGAGCTGCTCGAAACGCCGCCATCGCGTGCTGCGATGGTCGGCGATCGTTATTTCCGAGACATCAGCGGCGCGCACGAAGCCGGACTCTTCACGGTTTACGTTCGCATGCGCGAGGAGAAGATTCCGGAAGGCGAGGCTCCGGATGTGAGTGTGAACGGCATAGAAGAGGTCCTCGCCGCGCTGCTACCGTAGGGCGGCCGGAAAGGAGAGCTCAACTCATGATGCCGTCTCCGCCAACTGTCGAAAGCACGTTCGCGCGTTCCTGGGAGCTTCTTTCGACGAACTGGATCATGATCGTTCCGGGCTTCGTCATCGGCATCGTCGTCGGCGTCATCAACTATTTCATCTCGCCGCACGCGACGGCAACGCAATACGACACGACGTGGTGGACGGCAGCATCCGCGGGAATTTTGGTGGCGCTCGTCAATCTCGCCGGCTACATCGTCGCACAATGCTATATAACGGGAATGGCAGGCGCGGCATGGGAGCGGGGGCGCACGCAGCTATCGGACGGAAGTGCCGCGTTCGAGCGCGACGCCGCCAATGTGTTCGTCGCGATCGTCGGATTGTTCATCGCGCTCGTCGTGGCCGGCGTTCTTGCGTTCGTCACGCTCGGCATGTCGCTGATTCTGTATTTCTATTTCTTCATCTATACGTTCCCAGCGGCGATCGTCGGCGAGCGGCCCGGCTTCGCAGCGATGGGCGATTCGTTTCGCATCGCATCGCGC
>JBOHTT010000223.1:0-11688 GCA_050733775.1 Vulcanimicrobiaceae bacterium | reverse complement strand
ATTCAGGAGGAAACGCGACATCTCGATTTCAGGATGGATGCCCTGTTGCAGCCGGCGGTACACCTTTAACATAACTTTGCTGCCGACGATCGCAGACGAATTGGATTGCTCGCCCTGCACGCGTTGCACGTCGTCGAGCGGCTCGCTCGCAATCGTTTGGAAGAACTCGCTCGACGTCGCGGTTAGCGTGCCGCATTCCGCCTCCGTCGCCGATGCGTCCCGCATCTTCCGCGCCAATAAGCGCCAAAACGGCTCGGACTGCGACGCATCGTAGATCAAGCCTTCGCGCGAGCCGGTCCGAAAGCGCGCATATGCCGCGGCGAGCACCGTCGGCGCATATTCGCGACCCTTTTCAAACGCGAGGGCAGGAGTGGTGAGATACCGTTCGCTTAGGCCGTTTTCAAATCGCGCCTCGACCGGCATGAGGAGAACGGGGTCGTCACCGTCCACGCCGATCACGGCGGCATCGAGGACGCGCGTCGAAGAGATCGCCGTAGTTTTCGACGCGAACCATCGTCTCGTCGGAAGAAACGCGGGAAGCACTTCACGCTCGAGGCGCGCGCCGGCCGGATCGCGGAGCAAACCGCGCGCACCGAGCGGCAACACGAGAGTGGCGAACTCAGGCATCACGGGGAGCACCTCGCGGGTAACCGGTTCCGGCGACAGCAAAAACCAAAAGAATGCATAACGCTGTAGCGTTAGCACATAACGATCGTCGACGATCGGCGCGAAAGCGCTCCAACCGAGCATCTCGATTGGAACTCTGCCGACGTAGCGACTGAGATCGAGACAGACGAACTGCGGCGCGCTCGACAGATTCGCGACGCACAGCACCGTCTCGCCCTCGTATTCGCGCACAAAGGCCAAGACTTTGCGATTTTCGGGATACAAGAACGTGATCGTGCCCCGTCCAAAGGCTTTACGCGCGCGGCGCACGGCGGTTACCCGTTTCATCCAATTCAGAAGGGACCAGGGCGAACGCATCTGCGTTTCGGCGTTGACGATGTTATAGCCGTAGACGGGATCTTGAATGATCGGTAAGTACAGCTGCTGCGTATCCGCGCGAGAGAAGCCGCCGTTCCGGTCGATCGACCACTGCATCGGAGTGCGAACGCCGTTCCTGTCCCCCTGATAGATATTGTCGCCCATACCTATTTCGTCGCCGTAGTAAATCACGGGCGTGCCGGGCATCGAAAAAAGCAAGCTGGTCATCAGCTCGATGCGCTGGCGATCGTTATCCATGAGCGGAGCTAGCCGGCGGCGTATGCCCAGGTTAATTCTCGCCCGCATCTCCGGCGCGTACACTGAATAGAGAAAAGAGCGCTCGCGCTCCGTCACCATCTCGAGCGTCAGCTCGTCGTGGTTGCGTAAAAAGATCGCCCACTGGCAGGGCTCGGGAATCGGCGGCGTCTGGTTCATGATATCCTGGATCGGATAGCGATCTTCCGACGCGATTGCCATGAACATGCGCGGCATCAGCGGGAAGTGAAATGCCATGTGGCATTCGTCGCCGTCGCCGAAGTACGCGCGCACGTCCTCCGGCCACTGATTCGCTTCGGCGAGGATGAACCGGCCCGGATACTCGTCGTCGACGATCCGGCGGAGCTCTTTGATTACGTCGTGCGTTTCCGGAAGGTTTTCGTTACTCGTCCCCTCTCGTTCGCAAAGATATGGAACCGCATCGAGGCGCATTCCATCGACGCCAAGCTCGAACCAGAATCGCATGACATTTGCGACGGCCGTGAAGACGCGAGGATTGCCGTAGTTCAGATCGGGCTGATGGCCGAAAAACCGATGCCAATAATATTGCTTCGCGAGTGGATCCCACGCCCAATTCGACGTCTCGGTGTCTTTGAAGATGATGCGCGTGCCGGCGTACTTGGTGTCGTCGTCGCTCCATACGTAGAAGTTCCGGAAGACCGAGTCCGCCTTGGAACGGCGCGCGCGTTGAAACCAGGGGTGCTGGTCGGACGTGTGGTTGATAACCAGCTCGGTCACGACGCGCAAACCGCGTTGGTGCGCGGCACGCAAGAACGCGCGGAAGTCGCTCATCGTACCGTACGACGGATGAACGCCGTGGTAGTCCGAGATGTCGTAGCCGTCGTCACGGAGCGGTGACGGATAGAACGGAAGCAGCCAAATCGTGTCGACGCCGAGCTCTTTGATGTAGTCGAGCTTTGAGGTGAGGCCACGAAAGTCGCCGATTCCGTCGTCGTTGCCGTCAAAGAACGCCTTCACGTGCAGCTGATAGATGACCGCGTCTTTGTACCAGCCCGGCTCGTAGTTCATAGGTTTTGCACGAAGATCGCGGCGGGATTGCGCTGAGGGTCGAGCACCGTATACGCGCGCCCATACGACCAACGCAGTTGCGTACCGAACAGTACGTCGGAGAACGCTTCCGGATCGAGACCGAATTCGCCGGTCGGGAACTCGAGCGCCGGCGCCCGCGCTGCGTTGGAGTCGAGGTTTACGGCAACAAAAACGTAATTCCGGTGATGATAGTCGACCTTGCCGTAGAAGATAACCGAATCGTCGTTTGACGGATAGAATCGGATATTTTCAAACTCGCGCAACGCGCGGTTATCGTTACGAATCGCGTTGATACGTCGAATCTCGTCACGAATATTTCCTGGAGCATCCCAATCTCGGACGCGAATCTCATATTTTTCTGAGTTGAGGTATTCTTCCGATTCCCCATACGCCTCGTTCTCGAGCAGCTCGAAGCCGCTATAGATGCCGTACAGCGACGACATGGTAGCCGCCAACACGAGCCTGACGACGAATGCCGGACGGCCGCCGGTCTGCAGATAGCGGTGCAGAATGTCGGGCGTATTCGCGAAGAAGTTCGGCCGCAGGAACTCGTTCGTTATCGTCGCGAGCTCGCTAGCGTACTCAGTTAGTTCCTCCTTCGTGTTCCGCCACGTAAAGTAGGTATAGGATTGCGTGAAACCGGCTTTCGCCAGCTCCCACATGACTTTGGGCCTCGTGAAAGCCTCGGCGAGAAAAATCACGTCTGGATGCCGGCGCTGAACCTCAGCAATCATCCATTCCCAAAACGGAATGGGCTTGGTGTGAGGGTTGTCGACGCGAAAAATCTTGACGCCTTGCTCCACCCAGAACAGAACGACGTCGCGTAGGGCTTCCCAGAGCCGCATCCCGCCACGGTCGAAGTCGAAGTTGACGATGTCCTGATATTTCTTCGGGGGGTTTTCTGCATGTCTGATCGAGCCGTCGGGCCGGAACGAGAACCACTCGGGATGTTCTTTTATCCACGGATGGTCCGGCGACGCTTGCACGGCATAATCGAGCGCGATCTCCATGCCGTGCTCTCGCGTGCTTTCCACCAGACTGCGAAAGTCCGCAAGCGTTCCGAGCCTGGGATGTACGCTCGTATGCCCGCCGTCGCGAGCGCCGATCGCCCACGGCGAGCCAACGTCGTCGATACCTGCTTGCGGTTCGTTGTTACGGCCTTTGCGGTGAGTTTCGCCGATCGGATGGATCGGCGCAAGATACAGAACGTCGAAGCCCATCGCGGCTATGCCATCCAGCCGTCGTTCGACATCGGTAAAAGTGCCGTGCGCTCCTGGCTGCGTGCTGTGGGAGCGCGGAAAGATCTCGTACCAGGCCGCAAATCGCGCGAGTTCGCGATCGACGATGACGCACAGCTCCTTTTCGTAGCGAGCTGAGCGCGAACGATCGGGATGCCGCTGCATCGCGGCCTCGAGAACCGGATCGAACAGGATCTCGCGGCCTTGCTTGGCGTTCTTCTGTTTCTCGAGCGCCTCGAGCGCGAGATCTAAGACCGCACGATCGCCGTCTCCCACCGGAATGCGGCTACGCGTTTGCGCGACGGCATGTTTGCCTTCGATCAGCTCGAGCGCGATGTCTTGACCGGCTTCTCGTTTCTTGCGCGTGTCGCGCAGCCACGTCGCCCAGCGGTCCGTCCAGCTCTCGATCGTATATTGCCATCGGCCGATCCGGTCGAGTGCAAACGCCGCGTACCAGCGATCGTTGCCGATGTCTTCCATCGGAACTTCGCTCCAGTTCTCGTCCGAAGGCGCGCGAAAGCGAAGAACGGCCGCCAGAACGTCGTGACCGTCGCGAAAGATATCGGACCACACGAGCAACCAATCGCCGATTTCGCGTTTGACGGCATAGCGGCCGCAATCCAGTTCCGGCCGCACGCCGGTGATGACAATCGGTTCAGGCGCCTGCCGGGACATACGTGTCGCTGATACCCCCAGCGCGTGCGCTTCCAACCTTGCCCACGCTTGCCCGCCTTCAGACCTGGGAAAGAACGGTGGGATGCGGCGGCTCATCGAGGACTACGCGTTTATCAGCGACATGCACACGGGGGCGCTCGTGGGTAACGACGGCAGCATCGACTGGTTATGCCTTCCCCGCTTCGATTCCGATGCTGCCTTTTGCGCGCTGCTCGGCACGGAAGAAAATGGGCGCTGGTCCTTGGCTCCGTCCGGCGAAGTCGTTCGGGTCGAGCGCCAATACCGCGGAGATTCCCTCATTCTCGAGACGACGATGCATACGAAAGAGGGCTCCGTAACGATCGTCGATTTCATGCCGCGGCGCAAGGACGGTCCCACGCTGGTGCGGCTCGTGCGCGGTCTCTCCGGAAAAGTCGCGATGCACACGAAAATCGCGTGCCGGTTCTCCTACGGCCGCATTCCGCCGTGGATCCGGCCTTCCGGCGATCACTTTGCACTCACGGTCGGCCCCGACGCCGTCACCTTACGCAGCAGCGTCCCCCTCGAGTTCGACGTTCCGGACCTGCGAGCGGATTTTGACGTCGCAGAAGGCGACGAAGTCAGTTTTCTTTTCCAATTTCACTCCTCACGCGACCGCGGCCCGCGAGAACGTGATGCGAACGAACTTTTGGACGAGACCGAGCAATTTTGGAACGATTGGTCCGGGAAGTGCAGCTATCGTGGACCGTATCGTCGCGCGGTCGTCCGCTCGCTCGTCACACTCAAAGGGCTGATCTACGCGCCATCGGGCGGTTCCGCTGCGGCATTGACGACGTCGCTTCCCGAGCAGCTTGCCGGTCCTTCCAATTGGGATTATCGCTACGCGTGGATTCGCGACTCCGCATTCACCGTCGACGCACTCGTGAACGGGGGATATCACGAAGAAGCCCGAGCTTGGCGAGACTGGCTGCTTCGCGTGCTCGCGGGCGAACCTGGACGACTGCAAATCATGTACTCGGTCGAAGGCAACCGCCGCTTGGAAGAGCACGAGGCGGATTGGCTTCTCGGATACGAAGGCTCCGCTCCCGTGCGTGTAGGAAATGCCGCCTACGAGCAATTTCAGCTCGGGATTTACGGCCACCTCATGCAAGCAATCTTCACGGCCCACGATACGGGCGGCGTTAGCATCGACGACGGGGCTTGGGCGATGCTTCGCCGGCTGGTCGAACACGTAATTGAAGTTTGGCGGCAGCCGGACGACGGGATTTGGGAGTATCGCGAAAAGCCAGCCTTCTACACCACGTCGCGCGTGATGGCGTGGGTTGCGCTCGACTTCGCGGTTCGAGCTGTGGAGGAACAAGGGTACGATGGACCTGCCGACCGCTGGCGGCGCGAACGCGACGAAATAGCCGAAGAGGTTTCTCAGCGCGCATTCAATTACCACCGAAACGCCTTCGTAGAAAGTTACGGCTCGAACGATCTTGATGCTTCGCTCCTTCTCATGCCCCTCGTCGGGTTCATAAAGATTGACGATAAGCGGTACAAAGGGACGCTCGAGGCGATCGAGAGAGAGCTATGCGTCGACGGGTTCGTAATGCGCGACTCGCGGCATGCCGATGGCCCGACGGAAGGCGCATTTCTCGCCTGCAACATGTGGCTGGTTGAAAACTATGCGATGGCGGGACGCATGGATGAAGCGCGCGCGCTCTTCGAGCGAGTCGCCGGCATCGCCAACGACGTCGGTTTACTAGCCGAAGAGTACGACGTTCGCTTTAAACGCCAGGTCGGCAATTTTCCGCAGACCTTTTCGCATGCGACCTTGGTAAACGCGGCGACCAGAATCGCGAAGACGAAGTGACAACTCGAGGGCTCAGCGAGCTCGACGCTTATCTCATCGCCGAAGGAAAGCATTACGATCTCTACCGCAAGCTCGGCGCGCACCCGTCGCGCGACGGAGTCGCGTTTGCCGTATGGGCGCCAAGCGCGCGAGCCGTCAGCGTCGTCGGAGATTTCAACGACTGGAATACCTCGGCCAATCCCCTCGACGCGCTCCATACATGCGGCGTGTGGCACGGCTTCGTCGAGGGCGCTCGTATCGGCCAGCGCTACAAATACGCGATATGGGGACCGAACGGTGCGCTGCTTCCGCTCAAAGCCGATCCCGTCGGTTTCGCTGCCGAAATGCGGCCCGCTACCGCTTCCGTGATCACCGACCTTCCGGAAGGGTCCGTCGCGGAATGGGCACCGCAGCAGCAGCGCAATGCGCCGCTCAGCATCTACGAAGTGCATTTGGGCTCGTGGCGCCGTCGCCCTGAAGAAGAAAATCGCTTCCTCTCATATCGCGAGCTTGCCGACGAATTGCTTCCGTACGTGAAGGATCTGGGATTCACGCACATCGAGCTATTGCCGGTTTCCGAACATCCCTTCGATGGTTCGTGGGGCTATCAGCCCCTGGGCTTGTTCGCGGTTACGAGTCGCTTTGGAACGCCGGACGATTTTCGTTTCTTCATTCGGCGCGCACACGAGCTCGAGATCGGCGTGCTCGTCGACTGGGTCGCTGGGCATTTTCCTAACGACGAGCACGGTTTGGCACGTTTCGACGGCACGCACCTCTACGAGCATGCGGATCCCCGACAAGGATTTCATCCAGATTGGAATACCTGCATATTCAACTACGGGCGCAACGAAGTTGCGAACTATCTACTCGCCAATGCGCTGTTCTGGCTCGGTATCTACGGCGTGGACGGGCTCCGAGTCGATGCAGTCGCTTCGATGCTGTATTTGGACTATAGCCGCAAGCCGGGCGAGTGGATCCCCAATCGTTTCGGCGGACGCGAGAATCTCGAAGCCATCGACTTCATTCGGCGTCTCAACGAGATGTCGTACGATCGCTGTCCACGTTGCGTAAGCGTCGCAGAAGAGTCGACTGCGTGGCCGCAAGTCTCCGCGCCGACGTACCTAGGCGGTCTCGGCTTCGGTTACAAATGGA
This sequence comes from Vulcanimicrobiaceae bacterium, assembly GCA_050733775.1. Lineage (GTDB taxonomy): Bacteria > Vulcanimicrobiota > Vulcanimicrobiia > Vulcanimicrobiales > Vulcanimicrobiaceae > JAFAMS01. The sequence continues at coordinate 4,497 of JBOHTT010000223.1, read as the reverse complement.
ACATGGGTTGGATGCACGACACGCTGGCCTACTTCTCGAAAGATCCGATCCATCGCCGGCATCACCATAACGAGCTGACGTTCTCGCTGCTCTACGCATTTAGCGAAAATTACATCTTGCCGCTCTCACACGACGAAGTCGTGCACGGGAAAGGCTCCATCGTCGGGAAGATGCCGGGCGACCGGTGGCAGCGTTTTGCGAACGTGCGCCTATTGTACGGCTATATGTATACGCATCCCGGAAAAAAACTGCTCTTCATGGGGAACGAATTCGCCCAAGAGCGGGAATGGAATCACGACACCAGCCTGGACTGGCACGTGCTCGCCGACGATGCCCATTCCGGCGTGCAACGGCTGGTGCGCGATCTCAACCACCTGTACCGCGAAAATCCGGCGCTTTACCGGCGCGACGCGTTACCCGAAGGATTTGCGTGGGTTTCGCACGATGTCGAAGACAGCGCGATCTCGTACCTGCGTCGCGGCGACGATCCCAATGATTTCTTTCTGTGCGTCTGCAACTTCACGCCCGTCGTGCGCTACGGTTACCGCATCGGCGTCCCGCAATGCCGCGGCCTCGTAGAAGTCCTCAATACCGATGCCGCCACGTATGGCGGAAGTAACGTCGGAAATTGGGGTTGGGTCGACGTGCGCGAAGCGCCCTCCCATGCCTTCGCACACTCCGTTACGCTGACGCTGCCGCCGTTAGCAGTCCTCGTACTCAAGCCCGAATGGTAATGACCCGGGCGGCGGTCCTGCCCGGCCGTCACTTCCCGCTCGGTGCAACGTGGGACGGAAGCGGCGTCAACTTCGCCCTCTTTTCGGAACACGCGGAGAAGGTGGAGCTGTGCATCTTCGATGCGCGCGGCCATCGCGAGCTGCGTCGCGTGCAACTGCCGGAGTATACGGACCAGATATGGCACGGCTACCTTCCCGAAGCCCTGCCGGGAGCGCTGTACGGCTATCGCGTTTACGGACCTTACGATCCGGCGCGAGGCCACCGCTTCAATCACCATAAGCTGCTTCTCGACCCGTACGCCAAGCTTTTGCAAGGCACGCTGCGCTGGACCGATGCAAACTTTGGATACCGAATCGGTGCACCCCGCGCGGATCTCTCATTCGATCGTCGCGACAACGCCGCAGCGATGCCGAAGTGCGTCGTCGTCGATCCTGCCTTTAGCTGGGCAGACGACGGTCGTCCGCACCATCATTGGACGAACACGATCGTGTACGAAACGCACGTTCGGGGCTTTACGATGAAGCAGCCAGGCGTGTCGCCGGACATTCGCGGAACGTTCGCCGGGTTGTGTTCGCCGGCTGCGGTCGACTATTTGACGAAGCTCGGCATCACGGCGGTCGAGCTTCTTCCGGTCCACGCCTTTATCGACGATCGCGGCCTCGTCGAAAAGGGCCTGCGCAACTATTGGGGCTACAATTCGATCGGCTTCTTCGCTCCGGAAACGCGGTATATGTCGACGCCGTGGCTTGGCGAGTTCAAGACCATGGTGAAGCGCTTGCACGAAGCGGGAATCGAAGTCATTCTGGACGTCGTCTACAATCACACCGCGGAGGGCAACCATATGGGCCCGACGCTGTCGTTCCGCGGCATCGACAATGTGTCGTATTACCAGCTGGGTGAGGACGCGCGATTCTACGTCGACTACACCGGTTGCGGAAACACACTGCGGGTCAGACATCCTCGCGTCATTCAGATGATTACCGACTCGTTGCGTTACTGGGTGGAAGAGATGCACGTCGATGGCTTCCGCTTCGACCTCGCGCCTGCGATCGTCCGGCACGACAAGGAGCTCGACTGGTGGTCGAGCGGTTTCATGACCGCGCTCTTGCAAGATCCCGTGTTGGCGCGCGTCAAGTTGATCGCCGAACCCTGGGATCTCGGGCCGAACGGCTACCAAGTGGGACATTTCCCGCCCGGTTGGTCGGAATGGAACGACAAGTATCGCGACACCGTCAGAAAATTTTGGGCCGGCACCGACGGCGTCATTCCCGAGCTCGCATCGCGACTCACAGGTTCCAGCGATCTCTTCGGCCATAACGGACGTCAGCCGCGTGCCGGCATCAACTTCGTCACCGCGCACGACGGCTTCACACTAGCCGATCTCGTCAGTTACGACCGCAAGCACAACGAAGCCAACCAAAGCGACAACACCGACGGAACCGATGCCAATTGGAGCTGGAATTGCGGCGTCGAAGGTCCGACGGGCGACCCTGCTATCAACGCGCTGCGCGATCGTCAAAAACGCAACATGCTGGCTATGCTGCTGCTCTCGCAAGGGACGCCGATGTTGCTGGCCGGCGACGAGTTCGGAAACTCGCAAGGCGGCAACAACAACCCGTATTGTCAGGACAATGACGTGGGTTGGCTATCGTGGGATGAGATCGGCCCGGAAGGCGAACGGCTGATCGACTTCGTGCGACGTCTCACCGCACTACGGCGGGCGCATCCGGTGTTTCGACGCACGCGATTCTTCCGCGGGCAAATCACCGACAACGACGGACTCAAAGACATCACGTGGGTTGGACCGGACTCCAAAGAGCTGCAAATGGAAGACTGGCAGGACGCATCGCGGCGCGCTTTCGGGGCGCTGCTCGGCGGCGAGACCGGCGACCGTTTCATTTCGCTCTCCGGATATCCGGAATTCGACGCGACGTTCTTGGTCCTCATGAATGCATACGATGACGACCTGGATTTCGTCTTGCCCAAAGCCGGGTCGTTCGGAGTGTGGGAGCTCGTGTTCGACACGGCGCAAACCAAAGGCAACGCACCAGGCTCCGTATGGAACGCGGCAACCGCCTTTCGCATGGCGTCACGGTCTCTCAGCCTCTTCATCGCACGCCCGGTGTGATCGAAGAGCTCGCACGGCATCTCGGAATCGAGAGCCGGTACACGGATTTCTACGGCAACGCGCATGAGGTTTCGCGCTCTTCGCTGATCTCGATCGTGCGGGCCATGGGATATCCCGTGCGAGACGACGCCGAAGCCGGCGACACGCTCAATCGTTTGCGCGAGCTGCAAAAAGGTCTGCAAAGCGTGTACGTCACGCCGGCCGATTCGCCGGCCATCGATGTAATATGCCGCCAATCGTGGTCCCTGGAGCGCGAAGGCGCGATCGTTCGCAGCGGATTCGGACCTGGCTCTGTCGACTTTGCGGGGCCCCTGGAACCTGCGTATTACGATCTTACGGTCGACGGCGAACGCACGACGCTGATCGCCGTTCCGGGCGCAGCCTACTTGCCGCCGATTCTCGAAAACCAGAAAGCTTGGGGCGTCGCCGCGCAACTTTATTCTTTGCGCTCGAATACGAATTGGGGCATCGGAGATTTCGGCGATTTACGCCGCCTCATACACGACGCACGAACGTTCGGAGCTGCGACCGTCGCGGTCAATCCGCTGCACCAGCTTCATCTCACGAATCCCACGTCCGCGAGCCCCTACTCGCCCAACAGCCGCCTCTTTCTCGACACGTTGTATCTCGACGTCCCGGATGTCGCCGCTTCGCTGGGCCTACAAACGGAACTAAACTCATGCGTCGATCCGGAATTGCTTCGCCGCTTCCGTCGCGCAGAGCTGGTCGATTACGCGGGTGTCGCGCAGCTCAAGCTTCGCGCCTTTCGCACGTTGCACGCAGCCTTTCGAAAGCGCCATGACGCGAGGCCGCATGCCGAGTTCGCAGCGTTCGTCGCGCACGGTGGTCCGCCGTTGCGGCTGCTGGCGATCTACGAGGCGCTCATGAAAGCGCGCAAACGGAAAGATCCCGGAACGTATGGCTGGCTGCAATGGCCGGATGAATTGCGCGAACCTACCGGTCAGGCGGTCGACGAGTTCGCGCGGAGGCACGCAGAGGACGTCGAGTTCTACGAGTTCTTGCAATGGCTCGCCGACGCGCAGCTTGAAAACGCCGTGCGTCTCGCGCATCCGATGGCGATCGGCCTTTATCGCGATCTGGCGGTTGGCGTCGATGCCAATAGCGCCGACGTCTGGGCCGACCGCGCGGCTTATTGCCTCAACGTTTGCGTCGGCGCGCCGCCGGATCCACTCAATCCGAGGGGGCAAAATTGGGCGCTGCCGCCTCTCGACCCGCAAGTGCTCCGCGCGCGGGCGTACGCGCCGTACATCGCATTGCTGCGGGCCAACATGCGCCATGCGGGCGCATTGCGCATCGATCACGTCATGGGATTGATGCGTCTCTTCTGCATTCCCATGGGTGCGACGGCGGCGGAAGGCACGTACATCAACTACCGGTTCGAAGAGATGCTCGGCATTCTCGCACTCGAAAGTCATCGCAACCGTTGCATGATCGTCGGCGAGGACTTAGGCACCGTTCCCGACGGCTTCCGCTCGCGTCTCGCGGCGGCGCGCATTTTTGGCTGCCGCCTGCTGTACTTCGAACGTGAGTATTCCGGCGACTTTCGCCCGCCTGAGGCGTACGATCGCGACGTCGTGGCGAGCACCGGAACCCACGATGTCGCGCCGTTGGCC
>JBOHTT010000222.1:0-8474 GCA_050733775.1 Vulcanimicrobiaceae bacterium | reverse complement strand
CTCGTGTATCATACTCAACTCCTTCCCTTAAAGAAAGCTGAGAAAAGCGGCCGTGGGGGCGCTAGAGAGCCTCGCGCCGCAACAGACTGACGATAAAGGCGAGCTCTATGACGGCATCTCCCAAGTAGATCTTGCTGATTCGGCCTTTACACGCGTACAGCGTGTCGATTGCCGCAAACGACGCGGCGCTGCAAACGGCCAGCGTGCGCGTTTCCGATCGTGGCAGCCAGCAAGCCCACCATGCGAACGAGCCATCGATCAGTTTTTGGGCCAGTGATTGCTTCGAAGCTGCGCATGGATAGCAGCGGCCAAATTCCGGTTGCGATGTAATAACCGGCCTGCAGCTTCAAGACGCGACGGTTGCGTTCAGCCACGCGAGCGAGCGGGTATCTGGACAAAAAGCGAGGTATGCATGGCAAAACGTAAACGCAAGAAAAGCTCGAAAAGCTCGAGCCGCAAAAAGACCACCAGCCGGCGTAAGGCTTCGAGTCGCAAAAAGAGCTCGAGCCGCAGAAAGAGCACCAGCAGTAAACGGCGCGGCCGCAAGAAGGGCTCGCGCCGCAAGTATTCGCCATCCACCGGCAGCGACGTGCGAAAAGAAATGCACGAATACAAACGGGGGGAAGCGCGTTCCGGTCGTTCAGGCCGCAAGGTCAAGAGCCGTAAACAAGCCGTTGCGATCGGGCTTTCGAAAGCTCGCCGTAAAGGCAAGCGAGTGCCGCCGAATCCCAATCGTGGAAAGCGTTCGTAAGCTTACCAGTCGTTATGAAAAAGCGCAGTTGGGAAATACCGAGAGGCACATATCCGACGACGCGCTGAGCACCTAAGGAGACAAACTACCAAATGATAAGCTTACTCTGGACGATTGCGGTGATACTCTTCCTTCTGTGGATCGCGGGACTCGTCTGGCACTTCGCCGGCGGCCTCATCTACATTGCCCTCGTAGTTGCGATCGTCATCGCGGTCTTCAACCTGCTAACGGGACGCCGAACCACAGTCTGAAGGGACACAACGCCTTTAAGTCAGCCCAAGTAGCCGAGGGTAGCGTCCCTCGGCTACTTAGCGTTCTAAAAGGCGTAGCGGCGAAGGCCTCCGTCGACCGGTATGACCGCTCCGGTAATATAGCGTGCTAGCGGAGATGCGAGAAAGCAGACGAGATTCGCAACGTCGCCGGGCTGGCCGTACTCGCCGACCGGAATCTCGTGTTCCGACTGCCACTTGCGGTATTCCGGCGTGTAATTGCGCAAAATCTGCTCGCTGACGATTCGACCGGGTGGAACCGAGTTGACGGTGATGCCGAACTTGCCGATCTCACGGGAGAGACCCTTGGCCCACGAATGCATGGCCGCTTTGGCGGCAAACGCACCGTTGACGCCTTCCGGCTCGGATTTACCGGTAATGTTGATGATGCGGCCCCAACGTCGCGCGATCATCTGCGAAAGTAATGCCGTCGTTAGTTGACGCTGACGCGTAAAATTCAGCGTCATGGCTTCGAACCACGCTTCTTCCGGTGCATCGATTGCCAGCGGACGGCTTCCGCCGGCACAGTTGACCAAAATTTCGACGTGGCCCATCCGCTCGAGCGCGGTTGCCGCAAGCGTTTCGGCGCCGTCTTCATCCATGATATCCGTCGCGATGATGTGCGGAGGCGACGCTCCCGCTCGCTGGATTTCTTGTGCCGTCTCATGGAGCAAGTGCACGCGCCGGGCGGCGATCGACACTTCCACGCCTTCCGTTGCAAGAGCGATCGCAACTCCGCGTCCGATGCCGCTGCTCGCACCGGTGACCAGCGCCGTCTTGCCCGCGATTTGAAGATCCATCAGCTCGCCGTTTGTCGTTTTTCGATTGCGTCGCGCGCGAGCGCAGCGAAGCGATAGAAGCCGTGCACGAACTTTCCATACGGCATCGTAACGAAGAGACCCAATACGATGCCGAGATGAATTGCGAGCAGCGGGCCCATGACCGGCGTCGCGCGCAATGCCAACAGCAACAGGCCGGTGAACGCAACGAGGATCAGCATCACGATGAATGTGAGGTCATTCGCGCTTTTCAGCAATCCTGCGGCTCCGGCCAGCAGTGTGACGCCGCCCACCGTTCCGAGAACGACGGGCGCGCTCAGCAGCGGATACGGTGGCGGCCATCCCAAGAAGTTGTCGTAGAATGCCGCAACGACCGTTGCTGCAAAGCACAACGTGAACCCGTAGAATGCGAGATGATGGTACGTTCGGCGAGGACAGCCCTCACCGCCGCCGTCGAGATTGCGCAAACGCAGCGCGTCGCCGAGCGCAGCGAAGATTGCCGGGATGTCGCTGAAGGACAACGCGGGACCGCCGATCGCGCGCCAGCAGCGCGCGATGCCGGCTGCGAGCAAACCCGCGACACCCAGTCCTGCGAAGCTGAAAACGGCGATCATCGCAGCTTTCGAGATTGGCCCGAACGCGAACGTCGCGGCAGCAAAAAGCACGATTGCAATCGCGCTCGCGTTTGTGGCAAGCCGTCCGGGCTGTGCGAATGCCGGCGCCGCCGCTGCCGGCCATGCGAAATCCTCATAGCTGTCCGCGCGAATCCGCTTGAGCGTCTTCGGAACGTCGACCCCGAATTCGTGCGGCGGCGCGTACTGGCAGGCGGGGAGACACGAACCGCAATCGTGGCACAGATTTGCAAGATATTGCAATTCCGACGCGTCGAAGGTGAAGCGGCGTTCCATCGCCGGGAAAACCGCGCAGTAGCCTTCGCAATACCGGCACGCGTTGCAGATCGTCATGATCCGCGCGCCCTCGTCGTATGCGGCGTTATCCGTGGACATGTCGTGCCGCCTCTTCCCCCGCAATGCGTCCGAACGTCGTGCCGATCGTCATGCCGATGCCGCCGAGATACCCTTGGCGCAAGATATTGCCCGCCATGATCTCGCCCGCCGCGTAAACGTTGGGTGATGGCGTATCGTCCGCCATGATCACGCGCGCCCGTTCGTCAACCCGAAGGCCGAGATATGTGAACGTAATCCCGGGTCGCAGCGGATAGCCCCAATACGGCGGTACGTCGATACGGCGAGCCCAGTGCGACTTCGGCGGGGTAAGATCGCTCGTCGCGCAATCGTCCAGCTTCGTGGAATCGAACGTGCCGGGACGAACGGCGGCGTTGAACGCACTGACCGTGCGTTCGAGCGCCATCGCATCGATACCGAGCGCACGTCCCAGTTCCGCGATCGTATCGGCGGCAATCGGCGGAAACACCGAAGGCATGAAGCGGCCCTGCGCTTTCGCATCCACGATCGTGTATGCGATCTGCTGCGGCTGCTGCGCGACAAGCTTGCCCCAAATGGCGTAGCGTTTCGGCCAGAAGTCTTCACCTTCATCATAAAATCGCTGCGCAGAGTTGTTGACGACGATGCCGAGCGGCACGCAATCGAGCCGTGTGACGATCCCACCGTCAAAGCGCGGCGAGCGGGCATCGATCGCGACGGCATGGCAAGCTCGCGGATCGCCGATCGATTTCACGCCGCCTTCGATCAGCGCGTTCAAGACGAGACCCATATTGTACGGCGTCCCGCGCACGAGAAAGTTTTCTGCCGGCGGCCCCCACGCTTCGCGCAGCCACCGCAAGTTCGATTCGAAGCCGCCGGCGGCTGCGACGAACGCTTTCGCGGGTATCTCCCGCATACCGCCGTCGTGTTTCACGGCGGCGGCGATGAATTTACCGTCGCGCATTTCGATATTTCGGACCTCGGCGCCGTACAAGACCTGCACGCCCAGCGCTTGGGCCGCGCGATAGTACGCGTTGACGAGCGCCTTGCCGCCGCCCAGAAAGAACGCATTCGTTCGCGACAGCTGCAGCGTGCCCGTCAGTGCCGGCTGAAAGCGAACGCCTTGCGCGCGCATCCAGTCTTGCAACGTGGAGGAAGCGCGTATGACCAGGCGTGCGAGCCGCTCGTCGGTATCGCCCGACACTCGCACGAGATCGTCGAAATATTCGTGTTCGGGATAACGCTCGGTCAGGATGTCTGTCGGCGCGTCGTGCATGCACCGCAAGTTGCGCGTGTGGCGGCTGTTGCCGCCGCGAAATTCCGGAGGCGCGCATTCTACTATCAGTACGCGCGCTCCGGCGCGCGCGGCGACGATCGCCGAACACAACGCCGCGTTTCCGCCGCCGGCGACGAGAACGTCGCACGTCACGCTAGTAGACGAGGAAGGGCGCTTCGCGGCGGACTTGTCCGTCGATCGAGACGTTGACGGAATAGATCCCCTTCGCCGGAATCAGGAAGCCGCCGAGGTCGGTCGGGAAGGCTTGACGGAAGCGCAGGCCCGGCACGTAGTTGAGCGGCCGCGTGATGTCCCAATTAATTGTAAAGGCACCGAGGCTGTCGCCGTCTTCCTCGACGATCTCGGCCGTGATCATCGCAATGCGACCAAAGTCGGTGCCGTCCGCCGAGATGACCAGGCCGCAGCTCGCCTTCAGCGCCCAAGGAAACGGGCCGTCTGCGGAAACCGCGTTCGCGCCGACGCCGAACAGGTTGATCAGGTAGTGGTTGTCGTCCATCCACTCGGCCTGGCCGCAGATTAACACCGCGTCGATTTCAACCACGCTCGTTCAGCCTTCGCGGCCTGCGGGAGCGGACCCGCCCAAGTTGGTGAAGAACCCAGCATCATGATCGTCAACTCCATCGAGATCATGTTCGGCGGACAAGCGGGTGACGGCAGTTTAACGACAGGTGACTTGATCGCCGGCATTCTCAAGCGGATGGGTCTCGAGGTTTACACCTACAAGGATTTTCCGTCGCGCATTCGCGGCGGCCACACGAATTACGTTATTCGCGCGTCGGAGCACGAGAACTACGGCATGGCGGATTTCGTCGATTGCCTGGTCGCATTCGATCTCGAAGCAGTCGAGGCGCACGTCGATGAGATGCGTCCCGGCGGTTTCGTGATTTTCGACAATTCGTCCGAACAAATTCCGGGCGACATTCGCCGCTCCGACGTCAACTGGTACGAAGTGCCACTCGCAAAAATCGCCAAAGTAGAATTGAAAGCCGAGATCGTGCGCAACACGATCTCGCTTGGCGTCTTGGGCAAACTCATCGGCATGGATCTCGACGTCATGCACGGCGACGTCGCGGCGCTGTGGAAGCGCAAAGGCGACAAGGTCGTCGAGATGAACGTCGGGGCCGTCGTTGCCGGCGAGAAGTACGTCGTCGATAATTTCAGCGACCGCCCCAGCGGATACGCCCTCGAGAAACGCGTGGATGGCGATCGTTTGTTGATGATGGGCAACGACGCGATTGCCTACGGCGCGCTGGTCGGCGGCTGCCGCTTCATGTCCGGCTATCCGATCACACCCGCCACCGACATCCTCGAGTGGATGGCGAAGTATCTTCCGAAGCACGGCGGCGTCGCAATCCAAGCCGAAGACGAGCTCTCGGCGATCAACATGGCGCTCGGCGCCGCGTTCACCGGCGTTCGCGCGATGACGGCGACGTCGGGCCCGGGACAGTCGCTGATGACCGAAGCGATCGGCCTGGCCGGCGTGCTGGAAATTCCCGTGGTCATCGTTGAGTGCGCGCGCGCAGGGCCGTCAACCGGCATGCCGACGAAGACCGAGCAGAGCAATCTGAATCAGCTGATCTTCGGCGGTCACGGTGAGATTCCGAAAGTCGTCATCGCACCCGGAACGGTCGAAGAATCGTTCTACTTCGCCGTGCTTGCGCTCAATCTCGCGGAGAAGTATCAGCTTCCCGTCTTTCTGCTTACGGAGCAGGCGCTCTGTCAGAGCAAGGCCACGCTGCCGCTGCTCGAGTTCGATGCGCTCGAGATCGATCGCGGTAAGATGATCGCGCCAGGCGGCAACGGTTCGACGAACGGCAAGGTCACCTTCGGCGAGTACAAACGTTTCGCGTTCACGGAAGACGGCGTGTCGCCACGCGTGATTCCGGGCGTCGAAGGCGGCATGCATCTCGCGGCAGGTTCCGAGCACAACGACGCCGGCGTCATCAGCGAAAACGCGAAGAATCGCGCGCGCATGATGGAAAAACGCATGCGCAAGCTCGAGACGATGCGCGACGATCTCCCGAAAGGCAACGTGCTCGGCGATCCTTCGGCAGACATTGCCATTATCGGCTTCGGCGCGAACCGCGGTCCCATCGCCGAAGCGCAAGAGCGCCTTGACCAAGCCGGCGTGCGAACGCGCTTCCTGCAGATGCGCACGCTGTGGCCGTTCCCGGATGCTGAAGTGCGCGACTTCGTGTCGAGCGCGAAACACGTCTTCGTCGTCGAGAACAACTTCACGGGACAGCTCGAGCGTCTCATTCGCGCAGTCGTCGGTCCGCTCGAGAAGCTGCATTCCGTGCGCAAATACAATGGACGCGCCTTCCGGCCGATCGATATCATCGAGCCGATCGAACGCGCCGCTTCCTCTACGCTGGTGAGGGTCTAATCGTGAGTGCCGTTCTCACTCCCAAAGATTTTGCGACCGCAACGCCGTCATGGTGGTGTCCCGGCTGCGGCGATTTCGGCGTCCTGGCGGCGATGAAGTCGGCGCTCGCCGAGCTCGGGAAGAATCCGAAGGACGTTGCGTTCGTCTCGGGGATCGGCTGCTCGGGAAAAATCACGGGATACGTGCATTCGTACGCCTTCCACGGGGTACACGGTCGCGCACTGCCGGTTGCGACGGCGGTCAAGCTGGCGAACAAGGACCTCACCGTGATTGCAGCCGGTGGTGACGGTGACGGCTACGCAATCGGCGCGGGCCATTTCATTCACGCGGTTCGTCGCAATCCCGATGTCACGTACATCGTGATGGACAATCAAACGTACGGGCTCACGAAAGGGCAAAGCTCGCCCACGAGTCAGACGGGCTACGTCACCGGTACGAGCCCCAACGGTCACCCCGAAGCGCCGATCAACGGTCTTGCCGTGGCGCTGTCTGCAGGCGCGACGTTCCTCGCGCGCGGGCTCTCCGCGCATCCGAAGCAACTCGTCGATCTGCTAAAGCAAGCGATTCAGCACAAAGGCTTCTCGGTCGTCGAAGTCGAGTCGCCGTGCGTGACGTACAACAAGATCAACACGTACGCGTGGTTCAAGGAAAACGTCTTCTACCTCGAGGACACGCACGACGCGACGAGCAAAGTCGCCGCGTTCACGGTGCTCATGGCCGAGGGGAAAATGCCTCTCGGCGTGTTCTATCGCCACGATCGTCCGACGCTCGAGCAGCTCTTGACTCACGACGAGCCGGCCGTCGCGCGCCAATCACTCGACGGCGACCTCAAACGCTTCGCCGAAATTCAGAACGCGTATAGGTAAGATCCCCCACTTGTCATCCCGAGCGTAGCGCAAGCACAGCTTGCGCGTAGTCGAGTGACAGAGAGATAGCAAATAAGTCGCGATTACCGCGACCTATTGAAATTTCGGCTGTCCCTCGACTACGGCACGCTTCGCGTGCCTACGCTCGGGATGACAACGCAACGTTTAATTTCCGATACTCTTAAAGACCGTGCCGCCGGTGTTCACCTTGTTCTTCTTCGGCGGTTTGGGAGTTGCCGTCGGCGCGAGATAGTTTTGCGCGTTGACGCCGGTGACGAGCACGTTGCGGTTCCATGGGGACTGCTGGCGATGATGGTGCTGCGTCTTGGAATTGTTGTTGTTCGAGTGCCTGGTCGTGTGTGGCGTCGTGGTTTGCGCGGCGAGCGCTTGCGGCACGAGCGCGGCGGCGAGAAATGCGGCGGTCAGTATACGGCGGCGACCCATGGCCCCCAGTCCCTTCTAGTCGGTCCTACGCCCGTGAGGCGAGGCCAAGCTCGCTAATTATAGCATCGGTCACTTCACTCGTCCGTGCGGTGCCGCCGAGATCGGGCGTCACGTGACCGCGCTCTTGCAGCACGGTCCCGACCGAGCGTTCGATCGCCTTGGATGCATCGCTCTCGCCGAGCCAATCGAGCATCATTGCCGCAGCGAGAATCGCCGCAGACGGATTCGCCTTTTGCTGTCCGGCGATATCCGGCGCCGAGCCGTGAATCGGCTCGAACATTGCGGGCTTACGCCGTTCCGGATTGACGTTCGCGCTTGGCGCGAGACCGATGCTTCCCGTCGCTGCGGACGATTCGTCCGAGATGATGTCGCCCATCAGGTTCGTCGTCACGAGCACGTCGAACGTCGACGGCCTCGTAATGACGTACATCGCGGTCGCGTCCACGTGCGCCTTGGTCGTGCGAACGTCCGGATATCGCGACGCGACTTCTGCGAATACGGTGTCCCATAGCACCATAACGTAAGCAAGCGCGTTCGATTTCGTGACGCAGTGGACGTATTTTTTGCCGTTTCGCTTGCGCGCAGTTTCGAACGCGTGGCGGATGATGCGTTCGGCACCGCGCCGCGTGATGACGGTGGTCATCATCGCGACTTCGTCAGGCGTTCCGGCGTGGACGCTGCCGCCGGTATTCGAATACTCACCTTCGGTATTCTCGCGCACGACCACAAAGTCGATCG
>JBOHTT010000221.1:0-2562 GCA_050733775.1 Vulcanimicrobiaceae bacterium | reverse complement strand
CGCCGCTGGCCGGTTACTGGGCGGGCACCGATTTAGAGGTCCGCCGACAGCTCGGGTTTTTCTCGAACGATTATCCGGCGGAGACAGCCTACCACGATCGCAGCGTCGACCGCCGGCGGCTGACTGGTCTCCTCGTAAGTCGCGGTTTTCTGGGTATGGAGGAGGCGTCACGACTCGAGAGCGCGCAGGGCGCCGCCTCTGAAGAACAGGTTTTTTCGCTCGTGCTCGCAGCTTACCGTTTCCTCGGACGTTCCGCAGCCCGTTTACTACTCGTGCAATTGGAGGACGCCGTTTTGCAACGCGAGCAGGTCAATACTCCAGGGACCTTCGACGAGGTCGCAAACTGGCGCCGGCGTCTACGCGTCACACTCGAAGATCTTGCGGCTTCACCGCGGAGTGTGATGTTGTTCCGGGCGGTAGCTGAAGCTCGGTCGGAGAAAGGCTAGACGGTGAAAGCGATCGTCATGGCCGGCGGCGAGGGTACGCGCCTCCGCCCGCTGACGTCCCGAACGCCGAAACCGCTCGTCCCGATTGCCAATCGGCCGGTGATGGAGCATATCGTTTTGCTCCTGCGCGAAAACGGTATCACCGAGCTCGTAGCGTCGGTTCACTATCTCGCCGACGAGATCGAAAGCTATTTTGGTGACGGTTCGCAGCTTGGCGTCTCGATCGCATACGTTGTTGAAGATACACCGCTCGGTACCGCAGGCGCCGTGAAGTGGGCGGAACCGTGGTTGGGCGACGAAGATTTCATCGTCATCTCGGGCGACGTGATGACCGACTGCGATGTCCGCGCACTCATCGAGCACCACACCTCGCAAGGTAACGATGCGACGATCGGTCTCAAGCGCGTCCCCAATCCGCTCGAGTTCGGCGTCGTGATTACCGACGAAGAGAGCCGCATCACGCGTTTCCTCGAGAAACCGTCCTGGGGCGAAGTCTTCTCCGATACGATCAATACCGGCATTTATGTGCTGCGACCCCAAGTTCTCGCGCGAATGGAGCGCGGCAAGATTTATGACTTCTCGCGCGACGTCTTCCCGCAGATGTTGCGCGAAGGCTCGCGTATCGGCAGCTACGTCATCGAAGATTACTGGACCGACGTCGGCAACTTGCAACAATATCAACAAGCGAACTACGACGTGCTGGGCGGCCGCGTCCGGACGGTCCCCACGGGAACGCAAACAGCACCCGGCATTTGGATCGGCGAGCGTTGCCGCATCCATCCTTCCGCAAAGTTAAAGGGACCGCTCCGACTCGGCGACGACGTGCTCGTCGGCGAAGGAGCAACGATCGAAGGGCCCGCCTCCGTCGGGGAGCGCACGATCGTCGGCGATCGCGCGCAAGTCCTTCGCTCGGTTATTTGGGAAGACGCTTACGTCGGCTCGGACGCGAACATTTCCGACTGTACGATTGCCTCGCGCGTCATTCTCAAAGATCACGTGAACGTCGGTGAAGGCGCGGTGGTCGGCCAGCGCGTCACCGTCGGAAGCGGCGCGCGTATTCGCCCGCATCTCAAAGTATGGCCGGATAAGGCGATTAGCTCGGGCTCAATCGTGTCCATGTCGCTTGTGTACGGCATCAAGTGGCCCGGCTCGCTCTTCGGCGGGATCGGCGTCTCCGGTCTTGCGAATCTCGAGATTACGCCCGAATACGCCGCCAAACTCGGTGAAGCGCTCGGGTCGTTCTTGAGTCCCGGAGACGTTGTCGCAGCAAGCCGCGATGGCCAACCTATCAGCGGCGTCATCATCCGGTCGCTCGTGTCCGGCCTTATGAGCACCGGCGTCAACGTCGTCGAGCTCAACTCGTATCCGCTGCCGCTCTGCCGATTCGCCACGCGGGAAATCGCCGAAGCCGGGGTGCACGTTCGCATCTCGCCAAGCGATTCCAAAACCGTCCTCGTCGAATTTCTGGACGAAAACGGCATCAATATCGACAAGGCCACGGAACGAAAACTCGAAAATCTCTTCTTCCGCGAAGATTTCCGCCGGATGCCGATCGCTGACATCGGCTTGCCCGCGTTCCGGGCGCGCACGCTCGAACGATACGAGAGCGCGTTTCTCCAAGCACTGGGAGACAAGGGGAACCTGGCGGGACGCTTGCGCGTCGTCATCGACTACGCGGGCGGCAGCGCCGTGATCGTTCTGCCGCGTATTCTGAGCAAACTCGGCGTCGATGCGATCGCGCTCAACGCCTACTTTGACGAAGAGCATCCGACCGCGGTCGAAGACCGCTCGCGACGCCTCGATCAACTCAGCAACATCGTCATGTCGCTGAAGGCACATATGGGAGTCCTGCTCGACGCCGATGCCGAGACGTTCACACTCGTCGACGACACGGGCACCGTTATCGATGCGGAACGGCTCGTCGTATTGCTGACACAGCTCGTTGCATCGGCACATCCGGCAGCACGTATTGCGGTTCCCGTGACGGCACCGCATGCCGTCGAAGAAGTCGCAGCAGCGCTTTCTGCCACCGTCATACGCACCAAGAGTGACCGTCGTTCGATCATGGCTCTCGCGGCTGACCGCAATCAAGCACTGACGTTTGCCGGCGGACCGG
>JBOHTT010000220.1:0-8671 GCA_050733775.1 Vulcanimicrobiaceae bacterium | reverse complement strand
TCTTGGCGGCGAGCTCCTCATCGCCGGCGATGAGCGCCCAGCGCGCGCCGTTGCGATCCGCGATCTTGAACTGCGCGGCGATTCGCCGGAGACTGAAGTCCATGTGCACGGGAGCCTTCTGAATCAGTCGCAGCGCGCCCGCGACGGGATAGAGCCAGGCGCGCGCGGCATCGCCGAGCGCGATTGCTTGATAACCGGCACGCGGCAGCTCTTCCTCGCGCGAAGCAGCCGTCATCAAGAAACGCTCCTCGCCCATTGCAAAACCAACGGCGGGCGTCGCCGGTCCGCCGAGCGACTCCACCAAACCGTCGTAGCGTCCTCCGCCGCAAATCGCATTTTGCGCGCCGAGCGAGGGCGAGACGATTTCGAATACCGTGCGCGTATAATAATCGAAACCACGCACGATGCGCGGATCGACTTCGTAGCGCAAGCCCAGCGCGTCGAGATAGGTGCGCACTTCGGAGAAGTGCTCCGCGCACGGCTCGCACAGCTGATCCAAGAACGTCGGCGCATTGGCAATCAGCTTGCGGTCTTCCGGATCCTTGCTGTCGAGAATGCGCATCGGGTTGCGGTCGAGCCGCCGCCGCGAATCTTCGGACAAGCGTCCTGCAAAGGGACGAAAATATTCGAGCAGCGCTTCGCGATAACGCGGACGGCATTGCTCGTCGCCGATCGAATTGATGCGCAGCACGACGTCGTCCAGACCGTAACGGCGGACGAGCGCAACCGCGAGCTGCATAACCTCGACGTCGGCCTCGGCGCCCTCGAACCCAAAACACTCCACGCCGAACTGATTGGCTTGCCGGTACCGTCCGGCTTGCGGCCGTTCGTACCGGAAGAACGGACCGATGTAATAGAGACGCTGTGGACCTTGCGACAGAAGATTGTGCTGCAGCAGCGCGCGCACGACCGGCGCCGTCCATTCGGGACGCAGGGTCATCGAGCGACCGCCCTTGTCCTCGAACGTGTACATCTCTTTTTCGACGATGTCCGTCGTTTCGCCAACGCCGCGAACGAAGAGCTCCGTCGACTCGAACATCGGCGTGCGAATCTCTCCGTAGCCAAAGCGCGCAGCCAGCTCGCGCGCCGCAGCCTCGAATGCCTCCCAGCGGCGGCTTTCGGGCGGAACGATATCTTGAGTTCCGCGTGGGGCCGTGATCCCTATGTGCGCGGCTCCAAGAGCTCGACGGGAATGCCGTTCGGATCTTCGACGAACGCGATCGTGCGCTTACCGTTCGGCGACTTCTTCGGTTCTTTGACGATCCGCACGCCGGCAGAACGCAAACGTTCGATTGTGGATGGAACGTCCGCGACTTCGACGGCAAGATGCTCGTATCGGCTGCCGATCTGATACGGCGGATGTTCTTCTAAATCGTAGACGAGCTCGATGTACGAGTTCCAATTGTCGCCGACGAACGCCATGTCCGCATTACCCGGAAAATGGTTTGGTCCGTCCAGCAGCTTCAGTCCCAACTGCTTGGTGTAGAACTCAATCGACTGCGCCATGTCGTTCACGAAAATCGAGGTGTGTAAGTAACGGGCCATAGGGGCCGCCGTTTCGGGGCGCGGGAACGGGGGCCTTTTCAGCCCGCAGCGTGGGCCAAGGCGAACGGCGCGGTCAGCACCGCACCGACCAGATAGAAGAGGACGAATAGCGCCAGCGGCCGGGCGACGATGGCGACGACGGCCAGGACGAGCGGCGCGATCGTCAGCGCCGCAATTGCGATCGAGTGATAGCCGGCAAGGCTTTCGCTGCGATCGAGTCCTTCCCGCACCCAAAAATCTTGTGCGATACCGTATGCGATCCCGAG
Source organism: Vulcanimicrobiaceae bacterium (assembly GCA_050733775.1). Taxonomy (GTDB): domain Bacteria; phylum Vulcanimicrobiota; class Vulcanimicrobiia; order Vulcanimicrobiales; family Vulcanimicrobiaceae; genus JAFAMS01. Next base: position 6,860 of record JBOHTT010000220.1, on the reverse strand, counting down.
CACGATCGCGTACGACAAAAAGCGTAAAACGAACGTCGCAAAACGCATCGTTCGCTAGTGTAAGAAGTACCGATAGGTCGAGAATACGAGCGCGATGTTGCGCTCGTCGGCGGCTGCTATCACTTCGGCATCGCGCACCGAACCACTCGGCGCAATCACTGCCGTGCACCCGGCATCCGCAGCTGCGATCAAACCATCCGCAAACGGAAAGAAACCGTCACTCGCGCATGCAGCGCCACGCGCGTGCTCGCCGGCGCGGTGTCCCGCAATCTGTACGGCGCTGACCCGGTTGGTCTGTCCCGCGCAGATGCCGCGCGCGCTGCAGTCCTTCACGATGACGACACCGTTGCTCTTGACGTGCCGTACGACGTCCCAGGCGAATGCGAGGTCGCGCCACTCTTGCGCCGTCGGTGCCCGCCGGCCGGCCACGCGCCATTCTTCGGGGGTTGCATTGGGATTGCGGTCCTCGGCCAAGATGCCGCCAAGCGCGCTGCGCACTTGCAGCTCGGACATCAGCTGCGCGGGCAACTGCGGGGTATAACGCATGATGCGCAGATTCTTCTTCCGTTGCAAGTGCGCCAGCGCCGCATCCTCGAACTGCGGAGCGGCCACGATCTCGAGGAAAAACTCCCCCAGCTCTTCTGCGCTTGCGAGATCGATCGTCCCATCGGTGGCGATGATACCCCCATATGCGGAAATCGGATCGGCATCGAGCGCGGCGCGGACCGCGCCGGCAACGGTTGCGTTCTCCGCGACACCGCACGGCACCGTGTGTTTGATGATGCCGACGCGATCCCGGCGCGGCTCCGCGCCAACGGCGACGCCCTTCGGAAACGGCGCCGGCGCGCGCGCGAGGACGCGCAAGCAAGCGTCCAGATCGAGCAAGTTGTTGTACGAGAGCTCTTTGCCGTGCAGTTGTTCCGGCAGACGGCCTTCGCGCGCAAGGTAGAATGCCGCACGATCTTGCGGGTTCTCGCCGTAGCGCAGTGGCTGTGCGAGCGGTACCGTTAACGCCAACGAACCGGGAAGCGTAGCGGCAATCAATCCGGCTTCGAGATACCGCGCGATCGCAGAATCGTACTCTGCGGTTCGCTCGAACGCATGCGTTGCAAAACTTTTGCGCGCCGCCAATTCCGGCACGTTCGGAAGCGACGACATAGCTTCGGCGTACTGCGACGGATCGCACAATACCGTGACGTTCTCGAAATTCTTAGCCGCCGCGCGCAGAAGTGAGACGCCTCCGATGTCGATTTGTTCGATCGCTTCATCGAGCGACGCGTTCGGTTTTGCGACCGTCTTTTCGAACGGATACAGATTGACGACCACGTAATCGAGCTGTGGAATTTCGTAGCGGCGCGCTTCTTCCAAATGTTCGGGTTTGCGGCGATCGGCGAGAATCGCACCGAAAACTTTGGGGTGCAAGGTCTTCACGCGCCCGTCGAAGAGCGCGGGAAAACCCGTGAGATCTTCGACGTCTTGGGCTCCCACGCCGTGCTCTAAGAGATGCGCGCGCGTTCCACCCGTTGCATAGATCGCGACGCCGGTTGCCGAAAGCGCCCGCGCGAACTCGGCAGCTCCTGTGCGATCGTGCACGGAGAACAGCGCCGCGCGGCGCTGCTGATCAGGCAATCGCCGTCTCGCGCCTCGCCGGGGCGATGGAGCCCGCTGCAGCAGCCGACGCGTCTTCGAGCGCGACGGAAACGATGGAGCTTACACCCGGCTCGGCCATGGTGACGCCGTACAGACGGTTCGCCAAGTCCATGGTACGCTTATTGTGCGTCACGATCACCATCTGTGCGTCGCGGGCGACGTCGCGAACCATTGCGGAGAAACGGTCGACGTTGGTTTCGTCGAGCGCTGCATCGACTTCGTCGAGCAGATAGAAGGGCGACGGCCGCGTTGCGATGAGCGCGAAGATCAGCGCCACCGCCGTCATGGCACGCTCGCCGCCGGACAGCGCTTGCAGCGGCGTCATCTTTTTACCCGGAGGCTGTACCGAGATTTCGATACCGCTTTCCGAGAGCTGCTCGGGGTTCGTCTGCCACATGCGCGCTTCGCCGCCGGGGAATAGGCGTTTGAACATCTCCGCAAACGACGCCGCAACTTTTTCGAACGTCGCGTTGAATTCGGCCTGTGTCGACGTTTCGATTTCGCGAATCGTTGCGAGCAGCGTTTCGCGCGCGCGAGCTAAGTCGTCCAGCTGTTCGCGCAAGAACGCTTCGCGTTGCGCGACCTCGTCGCGCTCCGATTCGGCATTCAAGTTGACGTTGGCCGACAGTCGCGCAAGCTCTTCCCGAAGACGCGGCAGCTCCTCGAGGATCTCATCGCTCTCGCCGGTGTAGCGCTCTTCGACGTCGCGCAGCTCCTCGTCGGTCGCCGGATTCTGTGCGAATTGCGCGGTGAGCATGCCGAGCTCGGCGTCGATCTGCGCCAAACGCGTGCGCGATTCTTCGCCCTGCGCCGAAATTTCGCGTTCCTCGGATTGCGCTTGTCGCTGCTCTCCGTCGAGCTGCATTGCGCGATCGGCCAATTGCTCGCGATGACCGCGGGCGGCTGCGAACTCTTCGTCGGCGCGCACGACGCGGGTCTCGAGCTCTCCGACTTCGCGCTCCTGATTCGCCTTCTGGTTCGCGAGCGACTGGACGTCTCGTGCGGCCGCTGCACGGGCGTCGGAAGCGCGCTGCGCATTGTCGTCGAGCATGCCGAGCCGCGCTTGCGTCGCGTCCCGCTCCGCCTGCGAGCTCGCAGCTTCTTCGCGCGCTCGCGCGAGCGCGGCGGCAGTTTCCTGTTGTTCCGCCTCAACTTGCGCCACCCGCCCTCGCGCCGATGCGAGCTGCGCCTCGAGGCGCGCGCGTTCTGCGCTTTCGTCTCCGCGTTGTTCGCCGACGCGCTCGAGCGCGTTCTTGCGGGCGCGAATCTGCTCGAGCTGTTCTTGCATGCGCCGCTCGTTGTCGCGGCCGCTTTGCGCGGCGGCGTCGAGCCGCTCGATTTCCGTCGAGAGCGCACCCAATCGCGTACGCGCATCGGTTGCCGCAACCAGCGCATCGGCGTGCGTGCGGCGCGCGGCTTCTTGCCGGCTCGCCGTTTGCTCGGCCGCTCCCGTTGCCGCTGCGATTTCGCGCTCGAGGCCGGCGGCGCGCTCGCGCAGCTGCGGTAATTTCGCGCGCAGCGTTTCGGCTTGTGCCGCGCGCGCCAAAATCGAACGCTCGCGGCTGAAGCGGCCGCCGGTGATGGCGCCGCCACCTTCGATGCGTTCGCCCGAGAGCGTGACGATCTCATCGCGGAAGCCTTGCCCCCGCACGAGCGACAGCGCGTTCGCGAGCGTTTCGACGACCAGCGTGCGGCCGACCAAGAAGGCAACGATGCCGGCGTATTGCGGCTGCGTCGTCACCAGCGTATGCGCGTAGCCGACGACACCTTCGCGTCCGGCGAGAGGCCCGAGCTCGTGGCCTTTTCGCGCGCGCAAACCGTCGAGCGGTAAGAAGGTAGCACGACCCAGCTCGCGCTGGGTGAGCAGCGCAATCGCGCGCTCCGCATCGGCTTCGGTATCGACGACGATATGCGAGAGGCCGGCACCGAACGCGACGTCGAGTGCGTGCGCGTACGGTTCGTCGACGCGCAAGAGCTGCGAGACGACGCCGCGCACGCCGCTCAGCTCGCCACGCGACGAAGCCTCGATGACGGCGCGCGTACCCGGAACGTGTCCCTCCAGCGAATGCTCGAGCTCTTCGAGCGTATGCAACCGCGCTTCTTCGCTCGCGACCTCAGCGTGAAGGTCGCGAAATTGCGCTTGCAACGCTTCGAGACGCTGAGCTTCGCTTTGGGCCTGCGCGCCCGTCGCGGCAATCGCCGCGGTTCGTGCTTCCAGATCGCGCTCGAGCGTCGCGAGCTCGACCTCATCGGCGGCATAACGCGCGCGTGCTTCGGCGGCAGTGCGTTCCGCCGTGACGCGTTCTTCACGTATCCGGCCGAGGTCGTCGCCAAGCCGATCGCTTTCGCGTTCGGCGCTTGCAATAGTCGCGCGCCGCTCGGCCTCGGTTGCCATCTTTTCGGCAGCTGCAGTTTCGAACGCTCGAAGCGCCGTGAACGCAAGGTCGAGTTTTGCGCGCGCCTCGGACAGCGTCGCCGTTACGCGCACTTCGATCGCGCGCGCTTCTTCGACGCTTACCATAAGCGGCGCGATCTTCTGCGAGAGTGCGCTCAGCGTGGTTTCCAGCTCGTTGCGTTCGGATTGCGAGCGCTCTTCGTCGGCAACCGACAGGTTGCTCTGCGATTGCAGCGCTTCGAGTCGCGCGTGCGTCGCGGCAAGAGCGGCTTGCAAATCCGCGAGCTTCGCACGCGCCTCTTGCGCGGAGACGCGATGTTCTTCGAGCGCGAGCTCTTGGCGGTAGAGCTGCGTGCGCACGCTGGAAAGCTCTGCGGCGAGCGTCGATGCTCGCGCCGCGGCGGCGGCCTGCCGCTCGTCGAGCGAACCCAACGCCGCGCGAACGCGATCGCGCTCTTCGCGCCGGCTCTTGCTCGCGCGCATGTAGGAGAGGAGCTCGAGATCGCGGACGCGCGACGAAAGCCTGCGGTAACGCTTGGCGCGGCGCACTTGCGTGTCGAGCTCCGGCACGCGCCGCCCCAACTCGGCAATCAGATCGCTGATGCGAATGGCATTTGCTTCGGTGTGCTCGAGGCGACGCAACGCTTCGTTCTTGCGAGCGAGGAAACGTGCGATTCCCGCGGTTTCTTCAAAGAGTGCGCGGCGCTCCGTCGGCTTCGACGAGAGAATCGAGTCGATTTGTCCTTGCGAGACGATCGAATACGAACCGGGGCCAAGGCCGCTGCCCATCAAGAGATCCATCACGTCGCGCAAGCGAACGTGATCGCGGTTGAGATAGTATTCGATTTCGCCGGCACGATAGGCGCGGCGGCTTACTTCGACTTCTGCGAACTCGATCGGTAGGCTATGGTCGGAATTGTCGAAGACCATCGTGACTTCGGCCATGCCGAGCGGCTTGCGTTTCGTGTTCCCGGCGAAGATAACGTCGTCGGTGCGATTGGAACGAAGCTGTTTGCTGCTCTGTTCGCCGAGCGCCCAGCGAATCGCGTCGACGAGATTCGATTTGCCCGAACCGTTCGGACCGACAATGGCGGTAATGCCCGGTTCGAAATCGAGCTTGAGCGGTTCCGCAAATGTCTTGAAGCCGAAGACTTTAAGCTGCTTAAGTCTCACGGGTTCGACAGGTCCTCGGCCGATAGCACGCTGAGTGCAACTTCCGCGGCAGCACGCTGTGCCGCCTTCTTGCTGGAGCCGATGCCTTCACCGAGGAGCGCACCTTCGGAGACGACGCGGGACGTAAAGGTTCTGCGGTGCGGCGGTCCGGTCGCGGCGTCTTCGTAGGTCGGCGTCGCGCGCCCGCGCGCCTGCAGCAGTTCCTGCAGCGCGGTCTTGGGATCGGCCGCCGCCATCTCCGCATGCTCGACGCGTTCGAGGTGCTCGCGCTCGACGAAGCGCGCGGCGAGATCGAGGCCGCCTTGCAGGAACAGCGCGCCGATGAACGCTTCGAAGGCCGCTGCAAGGATCGACTCGCGATCCGCGCCGCCCGCGGAAGCTTCTGCCGGTCCCAGTACGAGCAGATCGGAGAGCTCCAGGCGCCGCGCACTCTGTGCGAGCACCGCGTCGTTGACGAGCGCGGCTCGCCGGCGCGTCAGCTCGCCTTCACGCTCGGCTGGATACCGGTCGTACAGCCAGCGTGCCGTCGCGAGCGACAGGACCGCGTCGCCCAAAAATTCCAAGCGCTGGTTGCTCGCGCTCGGATTGGTTAGGCGTTCCACGAGCACGGCGCTGTCGTGCACGAACGCGCTCTCGAGTGCAGCGGGCTCCAGCTTGCCGAGCCCCGTACGGCGTAGCAGCGCGCGCAACCGCCGCCGCCGCGCCTCCCCAGCCACTACGCTTTGTGTTTACCGAAGACGACGACGGTGTTGTGCCCTCCGAATCCGAAGGCGTTCGACATCGCGACGCGCACGGTCGCTCGCCGGGTAACGTTCGGGACGTAGTCGAGGCGGCATTCGGGATCGGGATTTTCGAAATTGATGGTCGGCGGAATGAGGTCGCGCTCGACGGCCAGGATCGCTGCGATGCCTTCGACGGCGCCGGCGGCTCCCAGCAAATGGCCGTGCATGCTCTTGGTCGACGAGACCGCGATACGCTTAGCATCCTCGCCAAAGACTTTTTCGATCGCTTTGCTTTCGGCGGGATCGCCCAGCGGCGTCGACGTCGCATGCGCGTTGATGTAATCGATGTCGCCGGTCCTGAGATGCGCGTTTTTGAGCGCACGGGTCATCGCGAAAACGGCCCCCGAGCCTTCGGGGTCGGGCTGCACGAGATTGAACGCATCCGCCGATTGGCCGTAGCCCAGCATCTCGCCGTAGATTTTCGCGCCGCGTGAAAGCGCGAGCGAACGCTCCTCGAACACGAATACGCCGGCGCCTTCACCGAGAACGAAACCGTCGCGGTCGCGGTCGAACGGGCGACTGGCGCGCTCGGGCTCGTCGTTGCGCGTCGAAAGCGCTTTCATCGAGTCGAACCCGCCGACGGCGATCGTCGTGACGGTCGCTTCCGCACCACCCGTCACCATCGCATCGGCGTCACCGTTCACAATCGCATTATATGCGGATGCGATCGCATCGTTCGCGCTCGCACACGCGCTCGAAACAGCGTACAACGGTCCGCGCAGCCCGTATTTCATCGACACCTGTGCGCTGGCGGCGTTCGCCATCAACATCGGAACGAAGAACGGCGAAATACGCGAGATGTCTTTCGACTCCGCGACCTTCAGCGACGTCTATTGGATCGTGACGATGCCGCAGATACC
>JBOHTT010000219.1:0-2606 GCA_050733775.1 Vulcanimicrobiaceae bacterium | reverse complement strand
GGTCGAGGTGTTCGCGTTTGCGCCCAGCGGCTACCTGGCCGCGGCGCGGGCGTTGCGCGCGCGCCATGGGCGCGATCGGTTCGACATCGTCCACGCCCACTTCGGGCTGACCCAGTGGCCCGCGCTGGCCGCGCCGGCGCGCGCCCGGGTCGTGACCCTGCACGGCTCCGACCTCGCTCACCCCCGGTCACGGCCGGTGACGCTGGCAGGCCTGAGGCTCAACGATCTCAACACGACCTGCTCGCCCGGAATCACGCTTGGGACATTCACCTCCCAGTAGCCCCCTGGGCAAGCGGGGAGGAGTCTGCTTCCTCGCCTCGTAGCCGGGCGGCCATGACGTGGTCCCGCTCCTTCCGGACGGTGGCTGCCGTGTGTGCCTTGGGCGCAGCACTTTGCGCGCCCGCAGCAGCCGAAACGACGTCCCAGTACGCGGCGCTCATCCACTCGTTCAATCCCAGCCTGGCGTCGCATCAGACGCACAAGCTGGCCGCGGCCGTGATCAAAGACGCGCAGCGCGAGCATCTCGATGCGCGCCTGCTCCTCGCGATCGTCGCGGTCGAGTCGCGGTGGCGGCCGAGCGCCGTCTCGCCGTCGGGCGCCCTAGGCCTCGGGCAGCTCATGCCGCACACGGCACGTCTGCTCGGCGTCGACCCGAGCGACTCGCGCGACAATTTGCGCGGCACGTCGTCCTATTTGGGCAGCCTCGTGCGCGAATTCGGCCACGAAGGACAGAAAGTGCGACTGGCGATCGCGGCGTATAACGCCGGCCCGGTTGCAATCAAACGTGCCGGCGGCATTCCCGACGGCGCGACCTACGCGTACGTGGGGCGCGTGATGTCCGTGTGGCACGCGATCAGCACGCGCATCGGCGATGCCGCGCGTAAACTGCCGCATAGCGATACGTACGTCATCGCGATAACGCCGATCGTGCCGGCTTTCAACGAATTCGTTTCGGTCGAGGATCTGCCGCCCGGCCCACCGCAAGCGACAGTCGTCGTAACCGGGCCTTAGCTTCCCGTAGGCGAAGGCGCAGGCGCCGGCGACGTACTGCTCGCGGGTGTTACGCTTGGTGCGGCGCTCGGGACCGCGCTTGCCGATGCCGAAGCGGTTGCGGCCGCCGATGATTTGCTCGACGGTTTCGGCGTCGGCGTTTCGGTTTCGGTCGGCTCCGCATAGAGCACGAACACGAGATTCTTCTTTGCGAGCAGTTTCATCGTGCGCTGCTCCGGCACGAACCGCACCTGCATCGTTTGCACGGGTGGTTTTTGCGTTGCAGCGATCGCGGGAGTTGCCGTCGGTGTCGCAGTCACCGGCGGTGCGCCGGGAGGACGCGACGGCGTCACAGTCGGTGAGGGCGTGGGCGTCGGCGATGCGGTTGGCGTCGGTGTCGGCGTCGGGGTCGTAGTTCCAGACGGCGATGGACCCGGCGTCATCTCGACGCGCCGCGCGATGCCTTCCGTCCACTTTCCTTCGCTCGCGGGATCGTAGATCGCGAGGCGCAAGTCAGGATCGGTGCCATACGCATCGAGCACGCTGAGTGGAATCGTGAACTCGAGCGTGGGCAGCGACGCAATTTTCGTCGCTTTGTCGGCGCTGAACCAGACGTAGACGATAACGGGACCGAGCTCGCGGTGGCTCGCGAACAAGAATCCTTTCTTGCGCGTCACGCCGTACGCGGGAATGCTCGGCGGACCGGGCACGGAGACCGCCGCGTTCAGTGTGATCGGCGATGCCGAACTCGCGGGCGTCGCGCTTGCTGCCGGCGACGCGCTGCTCGACGGCGATGCGCTGCTCGCGGGTGCTGCGCTAGCCGACGATCCCGGCCACACCGCGCTCACTTTGAAGTCCCCGGGAGCCGGAAGCGTTACCGGACTGCCGGGGGTCACGCGAATGAGTCCTTGCGCCGTTCCGGGCGTCGCCGTCGGCGCGCCTGTGGGCGTCGCCGGCGCCTGAACTTGCGGAAGCTGGCCTCCGGGCATCGTGCTGCCCCCGCCGGTTGTGTTCGCGCACGCGGCGAGACCGCCGCATGCGAAGGCAAAGAGCACGACTCCGACGCGAAAGCGCATCGGACGCACTTGGACGCGGTGGCTACGCAATCCTAAGCAGGGCCCTGCTTGACGTAGATTTCCGAGCCCGTCGCCTTGAACTCCGCGGATTTCTCGCGCATCCCGGCCTCGGCGAATTCGCGCACCTCTTGCGTGATCTTCATCGAGCAGAAATGCGGTCCGCACATGGAGCAGAAGTGCGCTAGCTTGGCGCCTTCGGCCGGCAGCGTCTCGTCGTGAAAGGCGCGCGCCGTTTCCGGATCGAGCGAAAGATTGAATTGATCTTCCCACCGGAATTCGAAGCGCGCTTTTGAGAGCACGTCGTCCCAGTGACGTGCGTGCGCGTGACCCTTTGCGACGTCCGCCGCGTGCGCGGCAATCTTGTACGCAATCACGCCGTCCTTCACGTCCTGTTTGTCCGGTAAGCCGAGATGCTCTTTCGGCGTCACATAGCACAGCATCGCCGTCCCGTACCATCCGATCATCGCGGCGCCGATTGCACTCGTGATGTGATCGTAACCCGGCGCGACGTCCGTCGTGAGCGGACCGAGCGTGTAGAAC
>JBOHTT010000218.1:0-16943 GCA_050733775.1 Vulcanimicrobiaceae bacterium | reverse complement strand
ACGCCGGCGAGCGCTGCGGCTTCAGCCAGCGACTGCGCGACGTTGTTGCGGCCGTCGCCGATGTACGCGAGCCGCAGCCCCTCCAGGGTGCCGAACCGCTCGCGAATCGTGAGCACGTCCGCCAATGCTTGGCAGGGATGCGCCGCTTGCGAGAGTGCGTTCATGACCGGCACCGTCGCCGCACCGGCGAGGCGCTCGAGCACTTCGTGCACGTACGTCCGAATCACGATCGCATCGGCGTAGCGCGAGAGAGAGCGCGCGGCATCTTCCGGCGTCTCGCGCGTGCCGATTTTGAACTCATCGCCGTGCGCGAAGATCGCGTTCCCGCCGAGCTGGCTCATGCCGACTTCGAACGAGATGCGCGTGCGCAGGCTGGGCTTCTCGAAGAGCATGACCAGCGTGCGCCCCTTGAGGAGCGGCTGCTGCTCGCGCAGCGGCGTCGCCTTGAGCTGCGACGCGATGCCGAGGATCGTCGTCAGCTCGTTTTGCGTGAGGTCGGTGACGCGCAGCAGGCTGCGGCCGAGGAGCCGGTTGACGGCGGCGGTGGTGAGCACGGTTGCATAATTATACGGAAGACTGCATAATCATGCAAGTGCTGTTCGTGATCAAATATGGCGGAAATGCCATGACGGGACTGGAGAACGATCCGGTCTTGGCCGATTGCGCGTCGCTCCTCGAGGAGGGACATGGGGTCGTCTTGGTGCACGGCGGCGGCCCGATGATCGATGCGGCGCTGAAGGAGCGCGGCATCATCGAAAAACGGATTGCGGGCTTGCGCGTGACCGGTCGCGAGTCGCTGGACGTCGTCGAAGCCGTACTGTGCGCGAGCGTGAACAAGGCGCTGGTACGCGCGCTGTGGGCGCGTGGCGTCGGCGCCGTCGGCGTCAGCGGCGAGGATGGCGGCATGCTGACGGCGCGCGCCGTTGCGCCGATCAACGGCGAGTCGCTCGGCTACGTCGGCGAGGTCGAGCACGTGAATCCAACCGTCGTGGAAACGCTGCTGGAGCACCGGTTTTTGCCGGTCGTGGCGCCGCTCGGCGTCGCGGCTGACGGCTCGAGCGCGTTCAACGTGAATGCCGACACGGCGGCCGGCGCGCTCGCAGGTGCTCTCAAGGCCGACGCGTTCATCGCGATCACCGACATTCCGAAGATCCGTCGCGACCTCGGCGACGCGGCCACCGCCCTCGACCATCTCAGCCTCGGCCGTGCCGAGCGCGGACGCGCGGAGGGTTGGCTCTCGGGCGGCATGCTGCCCAAGATCGAGGCCGCCTTCGAGGCCTTGCGGCGCGGAGCCAAGCGCGCGATCGTCGCGGGGAGCAGGAATCGTGCCGTTCACGCTGCCCTTGAGGGGGGAGGGACCGAGCTGACCCTGGACTAGCCGCCAAGTCAAGCGACGGAAGGCATAGACAAGTACCCTCTATATGGAAAATTATTTTCTCAAGCTGGGGGTAAGAGGGAAGCATGTCTACGGCGTTCGACAAAACGGCGATGCCACGCGCGACTCAAGGAAGCGAGAGCTTCATCGTCTTCTTCGAGAAAGGCGACGCCTCGCAGAAGAACCTGCTGGGCGGAAAAGGCGCGGGCCTGGCCGAGATGACGAGGGCCGGTTTACCCGTGCCGCCGGGCTTCACGATTACGACCGAAGCCTGTTTGCGTTATTACGAGCTTGGCGGCAAGATGCCGCCGGGACTCACCGATGCGGTGCACGATGCAATGCACGAGCTCGAACGCCGCAGCGACAAAGGCTTCGGCGATCCGAAAAATCCGCTGCTCGTTTCGGTGCGCAGCGGTGCGCGCGTGTCGATGCCCGGCATGATGGACACGATCCTCAATCTCGGGCTCAACGATGCCACCGTCGCCGGACTCGCTGCGCTCGCTGACAACGAGCGATTTGCGTGGGATGCATATCGCCGATTCGCCGGTATGTTTGCGCACATCGTGTTGCACATTCACAAAGAGAAAATTGACGAAATCACCGAAGAGCACTTGCGTCGCGCAGGCGTGAAGCACGACTACGAAGTTACGGCGCAAACGTGGCGTGACGTCGTCGCAGATTATAAAGACCTGATTCTGCGCGAATCCAAGCGGCCATTTCCGCAGGAAGTGTACGAACAGCTCGATCTTGCGGTCGGTGCTGTTTTTAATTCCTGGAATTCGAAGCGCGCGATCGAGTATCGCCGCTTCCACAAGATTTCTGACGATTGGGGAACGGCGGTCAACGTCGTCACCATGGTTTTTGGAAATCTGGGAGACGACTCCGGCACCGGCGTAGCGTTCACGCGCGATCCGTCGACGGGCGAGAAGAAACTCTTCGGGGAGTATCTTCGCAACGCGCAGGGCGAGGACGTCGTAGCGGGGATTCGCACGCCGGAAAAAATCGCCGATTTGCAGAGCAGCCAACCGGAGATCTTCCGGCAATTCGAAGACATTGCCGGGAAGCTCGAACGCCATTATCGCGACGTGCAAGATCTCGAGTTCACCGTCGAGCGCGGAAAGCTGTACATGCTGCAGACGCGCAGCGCCAAGCGCAGCGCGGAGGCCGCAGTAAAAATCGCTCTCGATTTTATTCGTGAAGGCATCCTCGACGAAAAAGAAGCGCTCCAACGCGTCGACGCGGCCAGTCTCGATCAGCTGTTCCATGCACGTATCGATCCAAAGCAGCAATATCGCGTAGCCGGCAAGGGACTCAGCGCTTCGCCCGGCGCCGCCGCAGGCGAGATCGCGCTCGACCCGGACACCGCCGTCGAATGGGCCAAGGAAGGCAAGAAAGTCGTGCTCGTGCGCATGGAGACGAATCCCGACGACGTGCACGGCATCATTGCGGCCGAAGGCGTCTTGACGGCGCGCGGCGGTGCAACGTCACATGCGGCCGTCGTCGCGCGCGGCATGGGCAAACCGTGCGTCGCGGGGCTCGACTCGTTGCAGATCGATCGTCGCGCAAAGAGCGTGCAGCTCGACGGTCAGCTCCTCCACGAAGGCGATGAGATCACGATTGACGGCACGACGGGCAACGTTATCGTCGGTAAGCTCGCGCTCATCATGCCGGATAAAATGCCGAAATGGCTTGAAGAATTCTTGGCTCTCGCCGACAAGCACAAGACGCTCGGCGTGTGGGCCAACGCCGACACGCCCGGAGACGCGAAACGCGCGCGCGAGCTCGGCGCCACCGGCATCGGGCTAACCCGCACCGAGCACATGTTCATGCAGCGCGACCGGCTTCCGATCGTGCAGCAGATGATTTTGGCGAAAGACTACGGTCAGCGCAAAGGCCCGCTCGCGCGGCTGCTGGAGTTCCAGCGTGAGGACTTCAAAGGCATTCTTAGCGCGATGGAAGGGATGACGGTAACGATTCGGTTGCTCGATCCGCCGCTGCACGAATTTCTACCGGACATGGAGAGCCTGCTCGTCGAGACGACCGAACTGCGTCTAACGAAAGGCGAAGAAGACGCCCAGTACCGTAAGAAGATGAAAGTGCTGCAGCGCGTGCGCGAACTGCACGAGCAAAATCCAATGCTCGGCCTGCGCGTGTGCCGCTTAGGTATTCTCTATCCGGACATCTACGCGATGCAAGTGCGTGCGATCTTCGAAGCTGCAGTCGATCTGCGCAAGAACGGAGTCGACGCTCGGCCTGACGTCATGATTCCCGGCGTCGGTACCGAGGAAGAGATGAAGGTTACGCGCGATGCGGTCAAGGCGATTGCGGACGAGATCATCGCGTCCAGCGGCGTCGACGTTCCGTATCAAATCGGGACGATGATCGAGCTGCCGCGTGCGTGCGTTATCGCCGATCGGCTTGCGAAGGATGCCGAATTCTTTTCGTTCGGCACGAACGACTTGACGCAAACGACATTCGGCTACAGTCGCGACGACGCAGAAGGCACGTTCATTCCGTACTATCTGGATCACAAGATCCTCAAAACGGATCCGTTCCAAGCACTCGACCGCGACGGCGTCGGAGTGCTGATGCAAATAGGCATCGAGAAAGGACGCGGCGCGCGACCGAATCTGAAGATCGGTATTTGCGGCGAGCATGGAGGCGATCCCTCGAGCGTCGCGTTTTGCAATGAGATCGGACTGGACTACGTCTCGTGCTCGCCGTATCGCGTTCCGATTGCGCGACTTGCCGCCGCACAAGCGGCGGTGTCAGGCACGCACAGCGTTCAGGATTGAACCAGTGAAGCCAAGCGCGGAGAGGATGCTCTCGCGCTGTGGCTCGACAAGATCCGCGATGATGCTTGCGGGGCTGCCGCCGAGCACGAGCACGCGATCTGCAAGTGCGATCGCTTCATCGACGTCGTGCGTGACCAGCAACGCCGAGAGGCCGCGCGCTTCCACGATTTCTCGCAGTCCCTGCTGCAGCTCGTAGCGCCGCAGGGCGTCGACCGCAGCGAACGGTTCGTCCAGAAGCAGCACGGACGGATTGCGCACCAGCGCGCGCGCTAGTGCGACGCGCTGAGCCATACCTCCGGACAGCTCTTTCGGCAGTTTCTTGACTGCTGCCGCGAGACCGACGCTGGCGAGTAACTCGTCGATGCGCCCACGTTCCTCGTCGTTGCGCGCCGCGAATGCGACGTTGCCGCGCACGTCGAGCCATCCGAAGAGCCGCGGCTCCTGAAAGACGATTGCGGCCTCGCCGTACACGTTGAACCAGCCGGAGTCGGGTTTGGACAAACCAGCGAGGCAGCGCAAGACCGTCGTTTTGCCGCAACCACTTGGGCCGAGCAGCGCGACCAGCTCACCCGGCGCTACCTGGAGGTTCAATTTCTCGAAGACGACGTGATCCGGAAACGTCTTCGTCAGTCCGCGGATTTCGATTGCGTTCATGAGCTGGTCCCGAGTGTGTCGGTCCAGCGCAGCGAACGCCGTTCGAACGCGCGCATTCCGCTTTCCGTCAATTTTCCGCAGAGCGCAAGCAAGAGAATCGCAACCAGAATCTGATCCGGTAGCGTAATCTGCTGGCCCTGCATCAACAGGTAGCCGAGACCTTTCGTCGATGCAATCAGCTCTGCGGCGACGAGAAAGAGCCACGCCTGCGTGAAACCGACGCGCATCCCGACGAGCAAGCTCGGCGAGGCCGCCGGCAGGATGACGCGCCGGGCGCGCTCGATCCCGCGAACGCCGAAAACTTCGGCGACTTCGATGAGCTTGCGATCGACGTTGTGAATGCCGGCGACCAGATTCACGTAGACCGGGAAAAACGCGCCGATTCCGACGAGCGTGATTTTCGCAGTCTCGCCAATGCCGAGCCACAGCAAGATCAGCGGAATCCACGCCAGCGAGGGTACCGAGCGAATCGCTTGCAGCGTCGGATCGATCGCGCGCTCGGCCGTCCTCGACAGTCCGACCAGCGTACCGAGCACGCACGCGACGGTGCACGCGATTCCGAAGCCGACGATGACGCGCCAGATACTCGCACTCAAATCGCCGGCGAGGGTTCCGTCTTGCGCGAGGTCGACGAGCTCGTTTGCAACTTGAACGGGAGATGCGAGCTTGTACGTCTTGACGATGCCGAACGCCGTGACGGCCCACCACCCGGCAAAGAGCGTCAGCGGAACCAGCAGCGCGATGCCCAGTTTACGCATGATGCAACGCTAAGCGGGCCGGCGCGGGATCCACGAGACCGTGCAGCGCGCCTGGAAGATCGATTCCGTTCGGCACCATCTTGTCTTCACGGATGAGCGAGATGCAGCCGCCGACGGATTGTGCATACGGCGTGCTCGGGACGGGATCCGGATAGCGCGTGCGTTCGCGCAACATCAACGTAGCGACGTCGAGCGGAACGTTGGAGGCCTTGGCGACGATTTCCGCGGTCTTGCTCTGATTGTCGCGCGCGAAGACGCGAGCTCGATCGTACTGCGCCAAGATGACTTGCACGAGGTCGGGTTTGCTCTGCAAGAAATCTTCGCGGATATTGAGTGCGCCGTACGTATTGTAGTTGATGTTGCGATAGATCAGCCGCGACCCGGCTTGCAATTGTGAGGCGGCCATGTGCGGATCGAGACCGGCCCACGCATCGACCTCGCCGCGCTCGAGCGCGACGCGTCCGTCGGGATGCTGCAAGTCGACGATCTGGACGTCGTTCGGTCCGATGCCGGCGTCGTGCAGCGAGCGCAGCATGAAGAACCATGGGTCCGTGCCGCGGGTCGCGGCGATCTTCTTGCCGCGCAGCTCCGCGACTTTTTGGATCTTCGAGTCCTTCGCGACGACGACCGCGGTCCACTCGGGCTGCGAATAAAGGAAGACGGTCCGAATCGGCGACCCGTTTGCTCGTGCGAGAAGGGCCGCGCTGCCGGCAGTCGAGCCGAATTCGACCGAATGATATTGCAAGAATTGATTGGCTTTGTTCGAGCCGAGCGAGAGAATCCAATTGACGCTGTAGCCGTGTGACGCGAGCGCCGAATCGAGCCAGCCGTATTCTTTGAGAATGAGACTAGGCGGATTGTAGTACGCGTAGTCGACGCCGATCTGCGTTGCGGCCATGGCGCGCGTACGCGTTGCGGCTGCGAGCGTCCCGGCGATGGTACTTGAGAGGAAGATGCGTCGTGAGAGCGGGGCGTACATTATGCCTCCTGTTGCGATGGGAAGGGCATGAAAAAAGCCGCCCGGTGAGGCGGCTTGCGTAGCGTCGGCGGACGCTTAGAGCAATACGAACCTCACCGGCACCTGGTGGTGCGGCACATCGCCATGCACATGCACATAAGCGAGCGGGAGGCCATAGTGCGGACTACCGTACACGAAATCTTCGGGGGCCGTCAAGCAAGCGAATCGCGCCAAGCTAGATCTTACCGGGAGAGGTATCGTCGCGCCAAAAAGGTCCTTACCGGGAGGGCGCTCCTTGGGCGAAGGGGTGCCTGTGGAAGCAAAGGCTTGCCGGCACTATGCTGCCGAGATTCGAAAGCGGTATCGGAGGGCTGACCGCCGTGGGCGGGCTCGGCTCTTGGACGAGTTTTGTGCGGTGACGGGTTACCATCGCAAGTACGCGATCGCCGCGGATTATCCGTGGTCGGCGCGCCTGGTTGTGATCGTGCGTGATTGGATGCCGCATGCGCGCGTTCGGTTGAATCTCTCGGATGAAGTTGCGCAGTTGCTTTTGGGCATGAGCGCGCGCTCGATGGACCGCATTTTGCGTCCGCATCGCACCGCGCTGAGGCGCCGCGTGTACGGACGTACGAAACCTGGCACGCTGCTCAAGCATTGCGTACCGGTGCGAACGGAGCGCTGGGATACCACGGAAGTTGGGTGGTGTGAAACCGATACGGTGGCGCACTGCGGCGAGGAGGGTGGTGGCGAATTTGCCTTTTCCGTCAATCTCACCGACGTCGCCTCGACGTGGACGGAAACCCGTGCGGTGCTTGGCAAAAGCCAGCGTTTCGTGGTGCAGGCGTTGGAGGACATGCGCCGGAGTTTGCCTTTCGATCTGCGCGGTATCGATTCCGACAGCGGCTCGGAGTTCGTCAATCATCACTGCTTCAAATGGTGCCAGGAGCATCATTTGCAGTTCACCCGAGGCCGGCCGTATCGCAAGAACGACAACGCGTATATCGAGCAAAAGAACTGGACACACGTGCGCAAGATTTTTGGTTGGAAGCGGATCGACGCGCCGGCGGCGATTGCGGCGATGAACGAGCTGTATCGCAGTGAGCTGCGCGTGTTCTTGAATTATTTTCAGCCTAGCGTGAAGCTCCTCACGCGCCGGCGCGTCGGCAGTCGCGTGAGGCGCACGTACGACGCGCCGCAAACGCCCTTCGAGCGGCTGATCGCCCTTGGCGCGCTCTCAGCCCAGCAACTCGCCGCCATGCGGGCCGAGCGCGACGCGTTGGATCCTTTCGAGCTCAGCGCTGCAATCGAGACCCAGGTGCGTCGCATTCTGAGCACGCCCGGAGCTGGGACGCGCTCGCGCGTGGTCCAGAGACCAGCGGCTTGGGCTGAGCCGCTCACGCAGCAACAGGCCGCCTTCATCGCTGCGACGGAGGCCGTGCCGGTAAGAAGTAATGTGGCGCGATAATCAGCCTTCCGGTAAGGACGACTTCTGGCGCGACACGGCAAGGCGAGCTAGATCTGGCCGAATGCGGCATCGAGGTCGGCGGTAAGATCGTCCGGATCTTCGAGTCCCACGTGCAGGCGCACCAAGGGCGCGCGCGCTTTCCATTTATCGAGGGCGCGTCCTTCGCCGAGCCGGTGCGCCGGACGCAGCAAAAGAGCCAGACTTTCGAACCCGCCCCAGCTCGCGCCGATCGAGAACAGCTTCAATCGCTCGACGAAGGCAATCGCTCGCGCCTCCGACACGTCGGACGAGAAGACGAACGAAAAGAGGCCGCACGCTCCTGTGAAGTCGCGTTTCCATAAGTCATGGCCGGGCGCGCCGGGCAGTGCGGGATACAGAACCTCGTCGACAACGTCGCGGCTCGCAACGTACTGTGCGATGCGCAGCGCACGCTGCTCGTGCGCCCGCAACCGAACTCCGAGCGTGCGGAGGCCGCGGAGCGCGAGCCAGCAATCGTCGGGGGAAGCGCTGTAGCCGAGCACCGCAACGCCCTCGCGAAGTCGCGCGTAATACTGCTCGCTCGAAACGATCGCGCCGAGCACGACGTCGGAGTGGCCCGCGACGTATTTCGTGGCGGCGACGATCGACACGTCGATGCCATGCGCGAACGCGTTGAAAAGATAGCCGGTTCCCCACGTGTTATCGATCGCCGTCGGAATGCCGCGCGCTTTCGCGACCGCGACGATTGCGGGAACGTCCTGCACTTCGAACGTGATCGAGCCCGGAGACTCGAGATAGATCAGCTTCGTGTTGTCCCGTACGAGTGCGTCGACCCCGGCGCCCATTTCCGGATCGTAGTACGTGGTTTCGACGCCTTGCTCGCGCAGCACGGTGCATGCATGTCGCGCAGGGCTGTACACGGAGTCCGGCACCAGCACGTGGTCTCCGGCGTGCAAGAATGTCTGCAGCGTCGCGACGATCGCGGCAAGCCCCGAAGAGAGCGCGATCGCACCGTACCCGCCTTCGAGTGCCGCCATCCCTGCGGTAAACGCGAAGCTCGTTTGCGTGCCGTAGGTCGCGTAGTAGAGCTGATCGCGTTCGAGCCGCGTGCGCTGTGCCGCCTCGTAATCGGCGACGCTGTCGAACAGAATGGTCGACGCGCGTTGCACCGGAGTGTTGACCGAACGGCGACCCTCGCGTTCGCGGCCGACGTGCCCCAGGAGCGTGTCGCGATTCATTTGCTCAGATGTCGACGTTCATCATATCGTCGAACGCCGTTACCTGGTTGGGATGGAAGCCCGTCAGATCGTCGTTAAAGGCGTAGATGTCCTCGGCTACGCCGCTGACGATCGACGGGATATCCTTGACGAATTGTTCCTGAATGGTCCAGCAGAGCTCTTTTTGACGACTTGCATCGTAGGTGTGGCGAAATTCTGCGAGCGCTTTGTCGACAATCGCGTTGCGCCATCGTAGATCGTTTTGCCCGTTCGGCGGAATTTGTTTGGAATCATAGAGATTGGTGTAATCGCCGGTCACAGCGTTGACCCAGGAAAAGATCACCACGTCGAATTTTCCGGTGTAGATAACACCTCCGTCGGCGTACGCGCCGAAAAGCATCGGCGCAACGTAGCGCCGGACGTCGAGACCGATCCCCGCTTCCTTCCACCAGGCGCGGATTAATTCGAGTCGCGCATCGACATCCGGCGTGCCGGCCGATGAGGCAAAGTTCACGTTGAGCTGCTTGCCATTTTTGGCCCGGATGCCGTCGCTGCCGCGTTTCCAGCCGGCGCCGTCGAGTATTGCATTCGCTTTGGCGAGATCGAACGGCACGGTCTTGATGTGGGGATCGAACATCGGGTGCGTCGGCGGCGTCGGGCTCTCTTGGATGATGCCGATACCGTGGCCGATCGTCCGGCGAAGCTCTTCGCGATTGATCGCATAGCGGATCGCTTCGCGAACGGGATGCTCGTCATACGGTGGACGCGATAAATTGAAGTCGAAGTGACCAAAAAGATAGCTGGCTTGCCGAATCAGTTTTACATCGCTTAGTTGCTTTACGCGATCGTAGTACGCGCTCGGTATGGGAAGCCACATATCGACTTCATGCGTCGTCAGCTGCGTGAGTGCGGTATTGCGGTCCGGTATGATTTTGAAGACGACCTTTTCCAGTTTGGGCTTGCCGCGCCAGTACCGCTCGTTGGGCACCAATTCGACCTGCGATGCGCGCTGCCACGAGGAATAGACGAACGGTCCGATCCCGATCGGCTTGTTGTTGTATGGGACGTTGTTGATGTTTGGTTGGTCCGCAAGCAGATGCTGCGGCAAAATGCACGGGTTCGCACCGGCGGTCCCAAAGAACGTCGGCAGAAACGACGAGTACGGCTCCTTGAGGTGAAAGACGGCGGTG
This sequence comes from Vulcanimicrobiaceae bacterium, assembly GCA_050733775.1. Lineage (GTDB taxonomy): Bacteria > Vulcanimicrobiota > Vulcanimicrobiia > Vulcanimicrobiales > Vulcanimicrobiaceae > JAFAMS01. Next base: position 6,552 of record JBOHTT010000218.1, on the reverse strand, counting down.
TGCGGGTCCGGCGAGTCGATGCGCGTGATGAGGTCGAAGCCGGTGCGCGACACCACGTTGTTCGCCGGATTCATCACTGCTTTCCAGCTGAAGATGACATCGCGAGCATCGAAGGGCGCGCCGTCGGACCATACGACGCCTTTGCGCAGATGGAAGGTGATGCGCAAGCCGTCTTTGCTGATGCCGCCGTTTTGCTGCGTCGGGACGACGGTCGCAAGCTCCGGAACCGGGCGGTTGTGCGCGTCGTAGCGGACGAGCCACGCCATCGTGAGGCTCGACATGTACGAGAGCACCAATTGCTGCCCGAGGTACGGATTGAGCGTCGTGATGTCTTCGCCGGTCGTGTATCGCAGGGTGTGCGGAATCGTGTGCGGATGACGTTTCTTCTCTTGCGCTGCCGCAATCAACGGCTTCGCCGACGCGCCGGCGATGAGCCCGGCGATACCGAGCGCCGCTTCCGATCTTCGCATCTTCAACCTTATCTAGCCGGCGTTGCGGCGGAGCGTTCGATCCAGCGCGCGTACAGATCGAGGCGACTGTTCGCAAGGCTTGGATTGGTAGCGCGCGCCGCATCGACGCGCGCGGCGTCGATGTCGCCGGCGATGATGCCGGGAGCTTCGCCCAGCGAGACGACAGCGACGCCGAGCGGATCGTAAAGCACGCTGCAGCCGCTATATCCGGGCGGACACTGATCCGCCGCGCCGATGTAGACCGTATTTTCGATGGCGCGCGCGCGAAGCAGCGTCGCGAGGTGCATCTCTTTCAGCGGGCCGGCGAGCCACGCCGTCGGCAGGAGCAGCGCCTGTGCGCCCTCGCGCGCAAGATGGCGGGCTAGCTCCGGAAATCGGAGATCGTAGCAGGTGAGCGCACCGAAACGAATACCGTCGAGGTCGAAGGAGAGCGTCGAACCGTCGCCCGGGGCGATGCGGTCCGATTCCCGATAGCCGAACGCATCGTAGAGATGAATCTTCCGATAGATGCCGTGCAGCTCGCCATCGTCGCGGAGCAACACCAACGTGTTGTGGACGCGCGAGTCGCCGTCGATCTTTTCGAACATCCCGGCCAGAATCCACAGCCGATAGCGGCTCGCCAATTCCCGCAGCGCGGTCACGAACGCGCCGTCCAGCGATTCGGCAGCGGGCGCGAGCGGTTCGTTTGGTTTGCCGAAATGAAACATCGAGGCTTCCGGACAGACAAGCAGTCGCGCAGACGCAGCCGCCGCGCGGTCCGCCGCATCCGCGATTTTTGCAAGGTTGCCGGGCTTGTCGCCGCTGACGGCAAGCTGGCCGAGCGCAAGTCGGAAACTCATGGCTCTCCTATTAGAACGGGAGCGGTTCGCTTTCCCGGCGCATTCGCGTGTCGATCTCGCGGCACACGGCACGCGCCTCCTCGACGTCGACGCTCCGTTTGTCGATAAAAATCTTGCGCCAATACGCCTTGCCGGACAACTTTCCGATCAAATCCGACGCCTCGCGCGCATCGATGGCACCACGCGGGGTGCCGACCCAGACGGTGGGTGCGGCGCCGTCGGCGGGCCGCGGCGTTGCGCCGAGCGGAAGGCGGTGCAGCAGCTCTTCCTGCGAATCGCTCCAAACCGCGCCGTTCCACCGCGACGAGAGCGCGCGTTCGCACGCGGTGAAGACGCTCAAATCGCGCTCTGCCGTAAATTCTGCCGCGAGACCGTAGACGGTCACGCGATCGCGCAGCGCGTGTCCGATTTCGCTGTCCGTTCTGCGCAGCTCGTCGAACACGCGAAAATCATCCCATGCAAGATATTCGCCGATGGGGTCCAGGGCTTCCGGATTCGGCCACAGCTCGCGCAGCGCTTGCTGCAGCACGCGCTCGAACATGCGCGTCGTATGATGAAAATACACCGTCGCAAACATCATGTAGCGCGCGAGCACGAAACCTTCCAGCGCAACGACGCCGCGCCCGTCGACGCCTAAGTGTGCGTGTCCGCCGACGTCGAGTATGCGCAAGGACGCGATCAGCTGATCGAAATCGTAACCGCCGCCGGAAACGCCCGTAAAGTAGGCGTCGCGCAGCAGATAATCCATGCGATCGCAGTCGAGGTTCGGTCCGCTGACGAGCTCGCGCAGGACCGGATATCGCGTCGGGCCGCCCGCCACCAGCGAGAGGATCTCAAAGGAATCGAGATCGATGTCCGCCAGCGCACGATCGACTTCCGGCAGTCCGAGAATCGCCGCGGTGCGCGTCTCGTGCCGCCGTCCGAGCACCGCTTCGCAGGCGTGCGAAAACGGGCCGTGGCCGACGTCGTGCACGAGCAGGCTCGCGCGCAGAAGGCGCCGCTGCCTCTGAAAGTCGTGCTCGTCGTTGAAATAGTCCGGCGAATGGGCGCGCAGTGACTGCATGACCCGCTCGCCCACCGCGAGCGCCCCGAGCACGTGCGAGAAACGCGAATGTTCGGCCGACGGAAAGGCGAGATAGGCCAGGCCGAGTTGGCGCAGCCGGCGCAGGCGCTGCATGGGCGCCAGACCGACGAGGCGCATTTCGCCGTCTTCGAGCTCGATGAACCTGTGAATCGGATCAAAAATGCGTTTCACGGGAGCGAAGCCTCCTCGATGACCTTCCGCTATACCTGGGCAACCGGCCAAGGGTGCGGGCAAAAAGCCCCGGAATAGTGATGGCTTTGCCGGGATGGGGGTTTTGCATGAGACGTTTCCTCAGCACCGTCACGATGTGCGCGACGATGGCACTTTTGCTTGTCGCCTCACCGACGATGGCGCAGAATCGCTTCACTCTCGTATATCAAGTGCACAACAATTCGGACGCGTGCGGGTGGTTCACGACCTATTGGTCGTACAAGAGCGAAGCCCACTGGCGCATCAACCAAGAGGGCGGCGGTCATCCTCAGGCTCTTGCCCCGGGCGCGTGGATGAATGGTCAAATAACGTTCAACTATCGAGGCCTCACGCCCCAAGTGAAAGTTTTGGTGCAGCTGAAAGACGGCGCAAAGTGCGTAGGCAGCGGCGACCACAGGATATGGACCGGTGTCAAGGACTACCCGGCGGATACCGGAGATACGCGACAAGCGGTCGTGCGGCTCACCGGCTCCCGCGCGTCCGGCTACCGTTTCACCTTGCAGTAGCTCCCGCCGAAGCGCCTTGGGCCTCCTCCCCTTGCCGCTTCCCGCGACTTCATGGTACAACCAAGGTACACGCAAGGATTAGCGGAGGAGCGTGCCATGGATTGGGTGTCAAGGAGGGACACGCCAACGAGGTCGCCATTGAAAGGCGGCTATTTTGGCGTTCATTTCTGTACCCGGGGCATGACGCTGTTGCTCAGACGCTAGCGTCCACTCCGCGCGAGGTCGCGCGGGTGCCCGTCATGTCCAGCGCGCTCGATGACAACGTGCTGGTGCACGTGCACATTTACAAGTGTGCCGGAACTTCCGTACGCGTGTGGCTGTTCCGGGCGTTTCCGCACGGCTTTGGGTCGTGGTATCCGAACTATGTGTTCGACGATGTGAAACTGGAAGCAGCGGGCCTCGGCGACAGGCGGCTGCGCGCAGTAAGCAGTCACGTGATCCGTCGCTTCCGACCGGCCGCATGCGGACGGCGGATGAACTACTTCACGCTTATCCGCCATCCGATAGATCACGTGCTTTCGCATCTTCGATACATGTGTCAGATCCAGCATGAAGCGAATCCGGCGCAGGCTTTGCCGTCGATCCGCGATATCGTTGCATTGCTGCTGAACACGCCCGGAATAGATCCGTTCTGGGAAAACATCCAAACGAACTTTTTAGCACGGCACATCTGGACGGAAAATGAAGGCAAGCGCTTCAATTGCGATCCGGACGGTCCGCAGTCGTGGCCGAAAGAGGCAACGGACGCCTACAAGCGCGCCCGGCTGGACGTCGCAAAGGACGTGTTGCGCTCGTTTCTCGCTGTGGGCACGGTGGAACGCGTCATCGAATCGCTGGAATTGCTTCGCTTTCGCGCGGCACCGCTAGGGTTCGAACTGTTGCCGCCGCCGCAGCTCACGACCGAAAACGTTACGAACTTGGCGATGGAAGATCGCTCATGGATCGGCGAGCACGATCCTCTGGGCCGGCGTTTCCTGGCACACATGAAGGAAGACGAAGAGCTTTACGCATTCGCCGAGCAATCGCTCGATGAGGCGCGCGAAGCTTTTATTCGAGCCGCAGGTTAAGAACGCGCGTCTTCGACGCTGGAATGAACCGGAACGATCTTCTCGATCTGCGTAACGTCGAGGATGCGCTTCACCTTGCACTCACCGTCGACGACGAGATGCAATTTGCCGCGGCTCTGCCGGTTGGCGCGCGTGAGGGTGGAGATTGCGCTCGAATCGATGTAGCGGCATTTCCGCAGATCGACGATCATCCGCCCCTGTGCGGCGTATCCCTTGGCGAGCTCGGCTTCGAACCGCGTCGCGGCGTAGATGTCGACTTCTCCCGCGACGGTCATGACGTGGTCCGGGCCTTCGTCGTCGTGCTCGACCGAGAAGGACTGCTCCGGATTCGTCGCCATGAACGGCTCCTCGGCTAGCTGCCTAGCGGACCCCCATCGTACGAGCCTGGTCGGAGAGCGTCAACGTCGCCAGTTCGGCCCCTAGGTATGCTGCCATGCCCTCCATCCCTCGTCGGGTCGATGTGACCTCCGCGTCAGCGTTGTAGTTGGTGTTGAAGTTGACGTCGTACACGAACGCCCGCCCAAGGGCGTCCTCGATGAACTCGATACCCGCAATCTGCGCGTTATAGGCTGCCAAGAACGCCCGGCATTTGTCGATGAGCGGGTGCCTGAATTCTGGGATGATGGCAAAACGCGCTGCAGCTGTCTGCGGGGTCGCACAGACGGCGTCGTCCGGCGCACAGACGTCAGCCGGACAGAGCTCGAAACCCGCCGACGTGTCGACCCGCACGGCATAAAAGAAATCCCCGCCGATAAACTCCATGCGTGTGATCGTTGGGTTCGCGGCGGCGATGTATTCCTGAACGAGGCTGACGCCGTCGATCGGCGCCGGAACGTCGCCGGCGGCCAGCGCTGCGGCTAGGGACTTCACGTTCCGGTAGAGCGCGACGCCGAGTCCCTTGCCGCCGCGATTCGGTTTGAGGACGAACGGACCGTCGAACTCTCGCGCCGCAGCCAGAATCGCTTGGTTCCCGACGGCGGCGCGCGTCACCGGCGTCGGGATTTCGAAGCGCGCAAGCGCCGTATATTGCGCGACCTTGCTGCGCTCGAGTGCGAGCGATGCGCGGCTGTTGATAACGCGCCGGCCGTGGCTTTCGAGCCATGCCAATAAAACGTCCGTCAGCTCGATCGCATACCGATGATCGCGTGTATGCGACGATGCGCTCATGCGGTTGTAGTAAACGCCGGGTGGCGGCGCTTGCGCAAAATCGACGAGCCCTTCGTCGACGAATAGATCGTCGTGCGGCACTTCGAGCGCATCGAGCGCGGCGTGCAGCGGAACGACCCACGCGTCATTCTCGTGGATGATATAGACCTTTGGGTGCGTCGTGCGGCTAAGCTCCGCCGAGATCATGATTGCTCCTACGCCGATAGGGCCGCGCGCTCGTGCTCGACACGGTGGTAGAAATCGCCAAAGCTTTCGCCCTCCGCGCCTTCATCGCGCCATCGCCGCAGTAGCGGTGCGAGGCGCGCGGCAAGCTCCGAGAGAGGTACGGCACTGGCGTAGACCCAGTTCAACCGCGTGTTGGCCCAATCGCCGCCGATGAAGACGTCGTAGAGATCTTTCGAACGTCCGACAAAGCCGATGTCGCCCATGTACGGACGCGCGCAACCGTTCGGACATCCGGTCATGCGAATGCTGAGCGGTCTGGAAGCGATGCCGAGCTGTTCCATCTCAGCGGCTATCTCGGCAACGACTCCCGGTAAAACGCGTTCTGCATCGGTGAGCGCGAGGCCGCACGTCGGCAGAGCCGGGCACGCCAGCGCGTGACGCCGAATCCCGTGCTCGCGCGGATCGATGCGAATGCCGTGCGACGCAAAAATCAGCGCGATCTCGGCCAACTGTTCGGGCCGAACGTCCGTCAGGAGAATATTTTGCTGCGCGGTCAGGCGAACGCCGGGGCGAAAGCAATCGATCACTTTCCGCAACGCCGTGCGCAGCTTTTGTTGTGGCGAATCTTTGATGCGGCCGTTTTCGACGAAGATCCCGAGTACCCAGCGCCCGTCGGCTTGCGCGTGCCACCCGAGATGGTCGTCCGCGCCGCCGAACGCCACCTTTCGGGGAAATGCGAGGGGCCGTCCGACGCGGCGCTCGACGTCCGCGCGTACCCACTCGATGCCGTGCTCTTCCACGACATATTTGAAGCGCGCGTGTTTGCGGTTGGAGCGGTCACCCCAGTCGCGGAACGTTCCGAGGATGGCTTCGACGACTTCAAGCACTTCTTGCGGAGTCACGAAACACAACGGCGTGGCGAGACGCGGATAGGTCTCTTTCTTGCCGTGCGTCATTCCCATGCCGCCGCCGAGGAGTATCGTAAAGCCGCGCAGCTCGTCGCCGTCCACATCGGCGATGAGGCCGACGTCTTGGGTGTACACG
>JBOHTT010000217.1:0-2525 GCA_050733775.1 Vulcanimicrobiaceae bacterium | reverse complement strand
GGCGGCTTAGCAGCCTGGGACGAATTTACCGGCAGCCATGAATCCTTGGTGGAGAAGCGCTTTACGCTTCGCCGTTTTTCTCACGTTGTTAGCGTTTACCGGCTTCGTTACGGACGGCGCTGCAGCAGACGTACAATTGATTTCCAAGGCCGAACCGCTGCGCGTCTTGACGCTCGGCGATTCGATAACCGCAGGAGTTGCAGCCGGGGGCGGCGCCGCACAAGATGGCGGTTATCGCGGAACGCTCGGCGATCTGCTGACGCAGAACGGTTATCACGCCGTGTTCGTCGGGACGCGCAGCGATTATTCTGCCAACATTCAAAATCGCGCGCACGACGGCTGGCCGGGCTATGTTTTACGCTCTTTTCCTGCAGATCCGGGCCCCGGACAGCTTTACGGATCGCTCACGGAGCGCGCACTGCAGCAAACGCATCCGGATATCGTTTTGCTCATGGCGGGAACGAACGATCTGATGCGCCTCGAGCGGCGCGTGCCGGGATATACGCTCGGCAATATTTTGCATTCGATGGATATGCTGCTGGCCGAGATTTTTAAAATCGATCCGAGCGTGCGCGTCATCGTGGCGCCGGTCGTTTCCAGTCCGCGCGTCTCCGCGGATACGATTGCGGCCTTCGACGGTAATCTGACGACGATCGCGGAGAATTATGCGAAGCACGGATACCGCATCACGATCGCAAGCGAAATGCAAAAATCCGTGCCGCGTGACGTAGCGCACTTTCCGGATCGCATTCATCCCAGTGGCGACGGCGGTTACGCCGATGTCGCGCAAGCGTGGCTGGAAGCGATAGAGCAAGTAACCGGTTCGCCGAAAGCTTTGCCGGTTGCCGAGCAGTAGCTTAGCGCCTTAGACGCCACGCGACCGAGGGAAGACACTTGATGTGTCAGACTCGGTCGAACGACTGGACGTGCTAGACGGCTTGCGAGGCCTCGCGATCTCGCTGGTCGTGTGGTATCACGCCTGGTTGGTATCTGGCTTCAGCGTCGGCGTCGTGAATTTCATGGCCGAGGCAGGCTTTCTCGGTGTCGACCTGTTCTTTTTCATCAGCGGCTTCTGTCTGTTCTATCCCTACGCGCGCGCGCGGTACAACGGATTGCCGATGCCCGCGACGCGCCGGTTCTTCATGCGCCGCGCTGCCAAGATCGTGCCGTCGTATCTCCTGGCTCTGACCATTTTTGCGGCGGTGTATCGCGACCGCTTCGTCTCGCCGCAAGACGCGGCCGTCCAGATCGCCAGCCACCTGAGTTTCTTTCACACGCTGAATCCCGCGACGTTCGGCGGAATCAGCGGGCCGCTCTGGACGGTTGGAATCGAGGCGCAATTCTATTTCGTCTTTCCGCTCGTATGCGCGGCATTTTCCCGCTCGCCGTTCGTGACGTATCTTGGGATGCTCGCAATCGGCGAAGGTTACCGCTTCGGGATCGCCGCCGCGCACCTCGACTCCACGTTCTGGGCGTTCAACCAACTGCCGGCATACCTCGGGATTTTTGGCGCCGGTATGCTCGCGGCACACCTCGTGGTGGGCTTGCGACACAAGGCGACGGCGCAGGACCGGGAATGGTTCACCCTGGTCGCGTTCGGCGCGCTCGTTCTTGCAATCGCAGGCTTAGCGCAAGTCACGAACATCTACCGAAACGCGGGCATCGAAGCATGCTACGCGTGGGTCAACGCGCATCGCGTCGCATTCGGTCCGCTGTGCCTCGTCATCGGCGTGTCGAGCACCCTCGCGATACGTCCTTGGCGCGCGATCGTCGGAATGCGCCCGCTCGTGTTCCTCTCCGTGATTTCGTACAATCTCTACCTTTGGAATCTCGAGATCGTTTTTTGGCTGCGCAGCGCCGGGCTCTCGCCGGCGGAAAGCTTCTGGCTCTCGATCCCCGCCAGTCTCGCCGTCGCGACCGCGGTCACGTACGTCCTCGAGCGGCCGATCTTGCAAGCCTCGGCGCCGCGAGCGATGGCGCCGGCAGCCGCGACTCGCCCGGCGGCTGTGCCCGTTCGCAGCCGGTAGAGGTGCGCGCGGGTCATAGAGGGCAACCGCTCCTCCTGGAGGCCCACCAATGATCGCCGAGCCTACGACTCGTTTCGTTCGCCGCACCATGCTCGACGGCGGAATCGCCGAGTTGGTTCTTGACCGTGCTGAAAAGCGTAACGCGCTTTCCTTAGAAGTAATGCGCGCGCTGATCGCCGAGCTGGACGCGATCGGCCGGGATCGTAAGATTTCCGCGGTGCTTCTGCGGCACGAGGGACCGGTGTTCAGCGCCGGCCACGACATCCGCGAGATGCTGAAACGCGACGTGAGCGCGTACCGCGAGATATTCGACGTTTGCACTGAGCTGATGCAGAAGATTCAGCAGATTCCTCAGCCGGTGATCGCAGAGGTTTCCGGCATCGCGACGGCAGCAGGATGCCAGCTCGTCGCGACGTGCGATCTCGCGATTGCATCCGAAGAGTCGCGCTTTGCGACGCCGGGTGTGAAGATCGGGCTGTTCTGCACGACGCCAATGGT
>JBOHTT010000216.1:0-3133 GCA_050733775.1 Vulcanimicrobiaceae bacterium | reverse complement strand
GGCGAAACCTTCGTAGGTTTGGTAGGCGCTGTCTTTGACGAAGGCGAGATTCGAGAGTCCGGTGCGAAAAAGTCCTCGCATCGTCTCAACGTAGGTCTCTTGCCACTGAGCGCCGTTCTTCGCGAGCTTGTCGGCGAGAGCGGCGAGCTCCGAGCCGGTTTTTTGTGCGGCCGCGACGTTCAGCTCCACGAGCTGTCCCGCGCGATCGAGATTCTCGCGATAGGTCGCTTCGACAGCCGTCGAGGTGTACGGACGCGACACGATCTCGTAGGTCGACTTGAGGTGCTCGAGCAGCCGGTGATTGGCATTCGCCGCCGTCTCCACGAGCAAGCCGTAGGTGCTGCTGGCCAGATCGAGATAGCTGGCCGTCTGATCTTTACTCATCGTTCTTCTTGCTCCACTTTCCGGTGTAGAGGCTGAAGAACGCGTCCAGATTTTCCCGGTATTGCTCGAGCGATGCGCGCCAGATATCGAGCGCTGTTGCGCCGGAATCCGTCAGCGTATAGACTCGCCGCGCCGGTCCCTGTTCCTTGGGGTCCCACCACGAGGTGATGTAGCCGTCGCGCTCGAGCTGCCGCAGCGCGCGATAGACGGTGCCGGGATCGGAAACCACCGCAAAGTTCTCTTTGAGGGCTTTCATGATCTCGTAGCCGTGGAGCTCGTAGCCCTTGAGCATCACAAGCAACCACGCCATCAGGTAGTTTTTGGGGGTCCCACGGGGAGGGAGCCCGGCTTCTTTAGCCCGGGCATCGGTGTCGTTCTTCATCTCTTGGATAGTGGCATTTTACACATATATGCAAGACCGCGTCAAGCCGCGGTCTCCGCGTTCTCCGTCGCGTTGTGGCCGGCGGCAGCCAGAATATCGGTGACGAGCACGACGGCCATGCCGTCGACGACCTTCACACCGTCCTGATTGCGGCACTCGGTCAGCAGGGTAAGGACGCCTTTCTCGGCACGGTACTTGGCGACGGTGACGGTGGCGGTGATCGTGTCGCCGAGGTAGACGGGGGCCAGGAAGCTGACGTTCTGGCTCAGGTAGATCGTACCGGGCCCGGGGAACGTCGTCCCGAGGACGGCCGAGAGGTACGAAACGGCGAGCATGCCGTGGGCGATCCGTCGCCCAAAGCGCGTCGTGGAGGCATAGGCCTCGTCGAGGTGGACCGGGTTCGTATCGCCGGTCAACCGGGCGAAGGCTTCTACGTCCGCGGCGCTCACCGTCCGGGTGAGCGAGGCACTTTGGCCTTCCGTGAACTGCATTGGAAAAGAGCGTTCCTTTCGGCGGCGGGGACTCCTCGGCATTTCGCAACTATATGATTCCCACCACCCCACGTTCGGCCACATGGAAGGAGCTCGCTCGGTCTACTTCTTCGGCTGTGCGCCCGACGGCGGGTCGCTTGCGGGAAACGACTCCGCAAGCTCCTCGTCGTACGCGTCGAGATCTTCGTCTTCGTCGACGTCGTCCGGCGGCAAGTGCTCTTTGTCGCGCTCAGGGTTCATCCTAGCCATCCTTTCCCTCTACAGCTGCGAGCCGGCGCTCGAGAAACTGTCGTTGCGAAGCATTTTTCGTGAGCGCCAACGCGCGGTGATAGGAAGCCGCGGCTTCGTAATTTCGTGCCAAGCGCCGGAGCAGCTCGGCTCGCGACGCGTGATAAGGCGCGTATTCCTGAAGCTTACCCGCGGCGGCCGCCCGATCCATCGCTGCGAGGCTTGCAGCCGGTCCCTCGGTCATCGCGAGCGCGGCAGCGCGGTTCAGCTCGACGACCGGCGACGCATCGATCGCCAAAAGGCGGTCGTACAACGCGACGATCGCGCGCCAATCCGTAAGTCCCCACGCGTTCGTGCGCGCGTGCTCCGCGCTGAGCATCGCTTGTAAGAGAAACCGGCCTTCGCGCAGGGACGCGTTCGCGCGCCGCACGACCTCGAGGCCCTCTTCGATCGCCTCACGGTCCCACAGCGAACGATCTTGGTCTTCGAGCGAGACGGCTTCACCCGATGCACCGATACGCGCGCCGCGCCGCGCGTGCGTGAGAAGCATCAGCGCGAGCAGTCCGAGAATTTCTGGTTCCTGCGGTAAGATTTGCGCGACGATGCGGCCGAGACGAATCGCTTCGCGACACAGATCGTCGCGAAGGAGTGCGCTTCCCGTCGTTGCGGCGTATCCCTGATTGAAAATCAGATAGATGACCGTGCAAACTGCGTCGATTCGCTCTGCCAGCTCGTGAGGCTCCGGAACGGCGAACGGTATCCCGGACTCGCGAATCTTCCGCTTCGCTCGCACGAGCCGCTGCGCCATCGTCTGTTCGGGCACCAAGAACGCGTCCGCGATCTCTTCCGTCGAGAGCCCGCACAGCGAACGTAACGTCAGGGCAATTTGCGCTTCGAGGCCGAGCGCTGGGTGACAGCACGTGAAGATGAGATTGAGTCGATCGTCCGGTGCAGCCGCCGGTTCTTCATCCGCCGGCGCAGAAATGCTATCGAGCCGCGCGAGCAGATCGGTCTTTTCAGCTCCCGTCTTTTCGCGGCGCAAGCGGTCGATCGCGCGATTGCGCGCCGTCGTCAAAATCCATGCACGGACGTTCTTGGGAACGCCGTCGCGCGGCCAACGCTCCAGCGCGATGACGTATGCTTCTTGTACCGCATCTTCTGCGCGATCGATGTCTCGCAGGACGCGCGAAAGCGTTGCAATCGCGCGCCCTGCGTCGTCCCGGAAGGAATCAGCGGCTAACGCGCTCGGGGATCTCCATGAGTGGCCTGACTTCGACGCTGGCGCCATACTTGACGCCGGGGATTTTCTTGGCCCATGCGAGCGCTTCATTGAGATCCTTGCACTCGATCAAGAAAAAACCGGCGAGCCATTCCTTCGTCTCGGCGAAAGGTCCGTCGGTGTCGACGGCTTTCCCGTCGCGCTGCCGCACGGTCGTCGCCGTATCGGTCGTCTGTAGCGGCGCACCACCGCGCACGACGCCGGCGTTTTGAAGATCCTCAGAGTACTTCATGTACTCGCCGTAGATCTTTTCTTGCTGCTCGGGCGGGAGGGTACGGCGAAAGCTATCCGCCGGTTCGTAAATCAAGAGGGCGTATTGCATGTTCGTCCTTTCCAGAGTGGGTTATCTGTCTCTGGGACGAACGGAAC